>JBIIJA010000289.1:0-3695 GCA_044234195.1 Cyanobium sp.
GCTCTAGATGAGGATGGATGGGGCGATAATGGCAATGGGTTTGGTATTCTTCAAGTTGATAAGGGAGCCCATACAATCATGGGTTCTGAAAGTCCTATCAGCCAAGCACATATCGAGCAAGCCACTGGAATTCTTGCAGCGAACATTGATGATGTCCGAGCCGCCCACCCTGATTGGGATGATATTTACGTCCTCAAAGGTGCTGTTGCTGCCTACAACTTTGGAGTCTCGAATGTGAAGAGCATCACTGGCATGGACATTGGAACTACTGGCAATGATTATAGTTCGGATGTGATTGCACGTGCAAAGTATTATTCAAGACATGCTGAGCTCCCGATGTTTCGTCAGTGAAACTCGTCACCCAAGTCCTGTCACTTGTGCTGTTGAACGTGGCCTCCGCAGCTCCTTCTCCCCCATTGAGAAGTGAAGCGCCGCCTACCTTATGCCCGCAAGCCATTGAGCGGGTGACTGCTGCGATTGCCTCGATTGGGGCGCACACTCCCCGCCAACGCATCATCCCGATCCCTGCGGGCGTGCGCCATCCCTTTCTTCCACATGATTCAGCCTTGATCATCATCCTGGGCGGGGGCCATGCCTTACCCTCCGCTGCCAGGGCTCGCAGGTCCATGGATTTGATGCACAGCCCCCAGCTGCAGTCCCGGCTTGCCAGCCAGGTCTTCCAGGAGTGTGAGGAGATCATCAAAGTGAGCTTTGTCCTCGAGAACACAGATTGGAGCAGCTCATTTTTTCGGGGCAATGACGTGACAGCCATCCCCGCCCGCTGCCTCGATCCAGGACCCAAGACAGTTCAGCCGGCGTGGGGTGAAGAGATCTGTCTCTAAACGCAGGTGCCTACGGCCAAATGACTGAGCTCCCATGGCGCGACCTCTGTCGCTCGACCGGCCTGTAGTGGGAGCGGGGAACCCAACGCAGTGAGGTGAGCCGTGGGATCATGGGAACGAGTCACCTGTGGAGCACGGGCCATGACGTTCAGCGTCGTCACCCACGATTCCTGGGGCGTGGTGCCCATTGGCGACTACAGCTCGCTGGAGGAAGCTCGCGAGGCGTTCACCGCCCTATGTGAGGATCCTTGGTACAGACAAGACGGCACCGTCAAGGGGATTGAATTGGTGGAAACCAGCCCCCAAGGCTCGCGGCAACGAATCGAGTGGTTTGCTTTCTGAGAAGGCAGGAATGGCCTCCATGGGGTGCCTCGTGACCCAGGTTGTGCAGAACAACGATCTAGATGATCTCAGGCTCCCCCTGCCAGTCGCTCTCCAGTTGTCTGCGTAAGGTGCCCAGGCGATGGGCCGTGCGGTCGTGCTGAACAATCCAGACAATGGGCACCAAGAGGAGGGAATACCCCAGCGTGGGTAACGCCAGCACCAGGCTCAAGGCGGTGCACCAGTTCGGCGAGAGATAGGCAGGCGTTGGGGACGCTTCTGGCAGACCCAGCGCCTGGGCGCGGCAGACCAGCGCTTGCTCCTCGGGTGGAAGGAATCGCATGGCTCAACTCCATCACTATCACTCTCACCTGGATCGATTAAGGGTCGCTTAAGCCGGCCATCGCCATCACTGCCCGTTGTGCTCTGCGGCACTCACGGCTAGGGGACGACTGTTTTGGAGTGGCGCCATCTTGATGTGGCACCGGTGCTCGGCCCGTTCCCCCCGTCCCCAGTGGAAGCGGCTCGTTTGCTTCGGTCCCGCAACGCTCACCTCCCCTCTATCATCGGTCGCCGCCACGCCCTGCTGCTGGTTGTGGTGGCCGCTGCGGGCGCTTGCCTGTTTCTCTTCGGCCTGGGCCAGACAGGCCTGGTGGATGAAACGCCAGCCCTCTTCGCCGCCTCCGCCCGACACATGACCGAAAGCGGCGACTGGCTCATCCCCCAAGTCAACGGCCTACCCCGCTACGACAAACCACCGCTGGTCTACTGGCTCATGGCGAGCCTCTATTCCCTGCCGGGGAGAAGCCTTTGGGACCCCCTCGGCAGCTGGGCAGCGCGCCTTCCCTCCGCCCTCGCCACCATCACCACAATGGTGGTGTTGGCCGACACCCTTTGGCGCTGGCCCCAACCAGCCCCGGCAGCCTCCCGCGGGATCGGCTTCAAACGCGCTGGGATCGCCATCAGTGCAGCCTTGGCCTTTGCCCTCTCTCCTCTTGTGCTCCTGTGGGGACGCACCGAGGTGAGCGATGCCCTCTTCACTGCCACCCTTTCCGTGAGCCTCCTTCTGGCCTGGCGCACCACCGTCGCTGAGAAGGGCCCCTGGTGGCCTTGCTGGGTCGCGTTGGCCTTGGCGGTGCTCACCAAGGGGCCCGCAGCCCTGGTGCTGTTCCCGCTCACCATCGCGGGCTTTTGGCTCTTGGGCGCCGAGGGCGCACGGTTGTGGCGGCGGCTGCGACCTCTCCCTGGCCTGGCGCTCACCCTGATGCTTGCAGCACCCTGGTACGCCCTGGCGTTGTGGCGAGAGGGCCAGCCTTACTGGGAGAGTTTTTTCGGCTACCACAACCTGCAGCGCTACACCCGCGTCGTGAACAACCACCAACAGGGGTGGTGGTATTTCTTCGCTGTGCTGGTGCTCGCCAGCCTTCCGTACACTCCCCTGCTGCTCACTAGCCTGCGGCGCATCCTGCTCACCGCCCGCACCCCCCTGGCCGCACCCCAAAGCCTGGGGCGCTTCGCCACCGCCTGGCTGATGGCCGTCCTGCTGTTTTTCACCCTCTCCGCCACCAAGCTTCCCAGCTATTGGCTCGTGGCGACGCCGGCCGCAGCCCTCCTGGTGGCCTTGGCACTCTGTCCTGCCGCCCAGGCCGAGGGCGGAGATGATCGAGGGAGAGTCCCATGGGGGCAGCGTCGCGCCCTCGCCTGTTCGGCGGCTCTGCTGCTCGTGATCAGCGGTGGATTTGGCGCCGCCCCCCTTTGGCTCCAGCTGATCCGCGATCCCACCCTTCCAGAGCTGCAGAGCGCTCTTGGGCGCAGCACCGCTCTCCCACTTGGGGGGGCGATCGCCTTGGCTTCCGGCGTTCTGCTGGCTGGATGGGCCTCCCGCCGCCCCACCTTGGGGCTGATTCACAGTCAAAGCGCCCTGCTCCTGATGGTGCCCCTGGTGCTGCTGCCCATGTGGCAGATCGGGGATCAGCTGCGGGGGGCCCCCATCCGCGATTTGGCCGCCAACGTCGAGGCGCAGCGCTTTGAGAGGGAGAGTTTGGCGATGGTGGGCCTCCGCAAACCCTCGCTGCACTTCTACAGCCGGGCCACCGTGATCTTCGAGGGACGCTCAGCCACCGCCCTGATCAATCTGGCCGATCGTCTGCGGCATGAGGTCAGGCCGGGGCTGCATCCGAGCGATCGACAGAAGCAGCCCACCGTTCTGCTGGTGATCGATCGCGACACGGCCCTCCAGCCCCACTGGCAGGGCAGGATCGGCAAAGCGATAGCCAAGGCTGGACCCTACGAGCTCTGGCGCCTCGATCGGGGCTGGCTGGAGGAGCGGGCCAGGCAGCTGGAGGCTGAAGGGAAACGGGCCAACTGGCGCGAGCCTCGCCCGGAGCGTTTTTGAACAACGCGGGGAAGATCGAAGAAAATCAAACAAACAGAAACTGTGAGGAATTGGCAAGGTTCAGAGACGCCAGGGTGGCACCCTGCACAAAGCCGATCGCCTCAGGGGTGGGCGAGGCCGCATCGATCCGCACTCCG
>JBIIJA010000048.1:0-9644 GCA_044234195.1 Cyanobium sp.
GGAAATACTGCACCGCCCGCTCGATGCCGCCGGTGACCACCATCGAGCGTGCTTCGCCTTTCATCTCGCGCAGGGGAAGCACATCATCGAGGAAGTGATCCACCATGATCTCGGCCTTGTTGCGGATGGCGGTGTCGTGGCTTTCCACGTAGCGGCGGAGCTTGCTGCGGGCCCGTTTGCTATGGAAGAGCGGATCGGCTTCGATTGTTTTCACCAGCCGGTAGTAGCTGCTGATCGGCGTGTAGAAGCGGAGCACATCGAGGATGAACTTCTCCTGGATTGCCTGCTTCATGGTGTACACATGAAACGGCTGATGGCCGATCTTCCCTTGGCCATCCGGGGGAAGGGGGGAGCCGAAGAGTTCGAGGGTTTTGGCCTTGGCGGTGGCGGTGAAGGCGAAGTAGCTGGCGTTGGGCCGCAGACGGCGGCTGCGCAGCCGCGCTTCAATGGCCGCGTTGATGACATCCTCCCCATCCTCTAGATCAGTGTCTTCCAGCAGGGGCAGGCCGTCGCTGGCCAGGGCCTGGTTGAGGGCGGCGGAGGCCTTGCTGCCCTGGCTGGAGTGGGCCTCATCGATGATCACCGCATAGCGGCGGCCTTGCGGGGCTTGGTCGAGTTGGCGGCAGAGTTCGGGGAAGGTTTGCAGGGTGCAGATGATGATTTTCTTACCGGCTTCCAGAAATTGTTTGAGCTGCTGGGTTTTGGAGCCGCCCCGGCCGGTCACGGCGCCAACGGTGGCGCCCACCTGCATGAAGTCGAGGATGTTGCCGCGCAATTGTTCATCGAGGTTGCGCCGATCGGTCACCACGATCACCGCGTTGAACACCCGCTCGCCGTTGTGGGTGGCGTCGCCCACTTGATGGGCCAGCCAGGTGATCGAATGGCTCTTGCCACTGCCGGCGGAGTGTTGGGCGAGGTAGCGGAGTCCGGCGCCATGGGCGGCCACATCCGCCAACAGGGAACGCACCACATCCAGCTGGTGGTAGCGGGGAAAGATCTGTGTGTGGGTTTTGCGGCCGGTGCGCGGATTGCGTTTTTCCACCACCCGGGCGTAGTTCTCGAGGATGTCGGTGAGGCTGGCGGGGGTGAGGATCTGCTGCCAGAGATAGGCGGTGGCCAGGCCATCAGGATTGGGGGGATTGCCGGCGCCACCCGAGACGGTGCCACGGTTGAAGGGTAGAAACTCGGAAGTCTTCCCCTGGAGGTGGGTGCAGAAGCGCACTTCCTGCTCGTCCACCGCGAAGTGCACGAGGCAGCGGGCGAAGGCGAAGAGGGGCTCGCGGGGGTCTCGGTCGTTCCGGTATTGGCTGATGGCGTGTTGAACGTTTTGGCAGGTGAGGTTGTTCTTGAGCTCAAAGGTGGCCACGGGCAGACCGTTCACGAAGAGGGCCAGATCAAGGGCGCGGCGTGTGTGGTCGGCGCTGTAGGCGAGCTGGCGGGTGAGGCTGAAGCGGTTGAGGGCGTGGAGCTCGGCGGCGCGGCTGTTGCCGGGGGAGGGGGTGCCGTAGAAGAGCTGGATCTCGTGGGGGCCGTTGCGGAGGCCCTTGCGCAGCACCTCCACCACACCGCGCTGGGCGATCTGCTTCTCCAGGCGCGTGAGGAATTGGCGGCGGGCGGGGCTGTCGGCGCCGATGGCCACCGCCTCGGCAACGGCGGGCTGGGTGGCCTCCAGGAAGCCCTGGAGCTGCACGAGATCGAGGCAGAAGCTGCGGTCGTAGTGGCGCGGATCGCCCAGCAACCAGCCGGTGCCGCCGCTGACGGGCGCGGCGGTGGGGGTGGCCTGGTGGGGTGGTTCCAGTAGGTGGGTGCGGCCGGTCATGGCCCGGGTGATCAGCGCTTCCAGGCCCTGCTCGCTGGTGTCGGTGGGCATGGCGGCCGGGCGGGGCTGGATGACCTGGGCTCAGTCTGGGGGATCGGGACTGACAATGGGTGAAACGCTGTTGGGGCAAGGCCCCTGGAGCCCGCCTGGGCCTCCGTTTGCCATTCTGTCTCGCGGCGCCGGTCTTGGGCCATCAAGGGCCCATCAAGTACCCGTCAAGTAAACGCGAACACGTAGAAGCATTGCGGCGACAGGGATCCAAGCTTTCAGCCCTCCGGTGCCCGCATCTCTGATCAAGTACCCATCAAGTAAATGTCTGCTGGCTGCCTTCAGGGGCCACCAGCAGCCCAGAACGGCAGGTATCGCTTGAGTTTTGGGGCTGCCTCCGGATCAGCGGGCACGATGGCCCCGGCTTCCACGGCCTCACGGATGAAGCGCGACACCGTGGCGCGGTTGCGGGGCTCGACTCCCAGGCGGGTGCGCAGGGTGGAGTTGGTCATGGCCTTGCGGGTCACGTAGCAGAGGCAGGCATGGAGGTAGCAGGCACGCGTGCGCTCGGCCCTGTCCATCGCAGCGAGGGGCTTATGGGCAAACAGAACCGAGCGGGTAAAGCCCTCTGGGCTCTCAAACAGCGGAGCCGGCAGCTGGAACAGCTCCACCTGGGCCACCACCTTGTCGATGCCGCTGCCCCTCTCCTCACAGATGCGGAAGCGGCGCATCAGTGAGGCGAGAGCCTCGTTGCGGGAACGGGGTGGGCTATCGACAAACCGATCCGTGTCCACAAGGGGCATGCCGGGATTGGTGATTTCAATCCGATCCTCGAAGATCTCCACCATCGGCCCAGTACCGGTCACGAAAAAGTCTTGATGAATCAAGGCGTTTGCCACCAGTTCGCGCACAGCCAGTTCAGGGAACATGGGCACGGAGCTGCGGAATGCCTTGCCCACAACTTCATTGGATGGCAACAAGGCGTTGATGAATCCGATCAGCCCCTCAAAGCCGCAGGCATAGCCCTTGCTGCCCTCCTGCTCCTTCAGGGCCTGGGTACGGTCAACACCCCGGTACTGGATCACGCGGACAGCCTTGCGAGCCAGGGGGCGGAAGGTATCGAGCCGCTTGGCAAACAGGATGGCGCCAAGGTTGGTAATGTCCCAGCCGGCTGCCTGGCTCTTGCGGATCAGGCGATCGCTGGCAAGAGCGGAAAGAATGCCATCGCGATTGTCTGGGAGGGGTAGCTCCAGCAGATCAAAGTAGGCTGGATAATCAAGGAATTGAATCGCTTCATCAGCGCTGACTCGGTCGATCGCGAGGCCCTCCTCAAACGGGGTCTTGTCAAAGATGCGCCAGAGAGCGCGCTCCTTCTCAGGCAGCGCTTCGAGCTTTTTCTTGTAGCTGCCCACGCGAATGTATTTTTCCCCCTTGAAGCGCACAGGATGGCGAGCAGCCCTTGCGATCTCCAGCAACACCACTGGCTGACCCTTGATGAGAAGATTGAAGAAGCAGAAATTGATCTTGGGATCCAACAGCCTCAATAACCAGTTTTCCAGCTCCTCGTTGCCAACCTTGGCCGCCATTGGATTGAATGTTGTTCCCACGAGCTCGTGGTCGGAGTTGCGGACGCCCCAAACCAGATAGGCAAAGGCTTTCCCTTGAAGGGCGGCTGTATTGGCCAGAGCAGAGATGTACTCACCGATCTCATCTGGTTTATCGTTATTTAGTTTGAACTCCACCCACTCGATTTCCTTGGGCAGCTTACACAGCTCCTGCACAAGTCCCTCGAGGTAAGCGGTGGAGCGCTCAGTAATCATGTGTCGACCAGATCAGCCTCTGGGTCGTCATGGTCGAAGTCGCTGGCCTCATCTTCAGCGATGCTCTCATCGATCTCTTCAGGTGCATCGAGCTCAACAGGAAGCTGTGCCGCCACCTCGCGCACATCCAGCTTGCCGGTGACCACATCGGCGATCAGGCGGGTGCGGTATTCCTGGAGGAGGAGTAGCTCTTGCTCAGCCCGAGAGATTGAGGTCATAAGCCCGGCCGTCTGAATTTGTAGTGCTTCAAGTATTTGGAGCTGTTCTTGTAGCGGTGGAACTGAAAGCATCAGGTTGCGAATAACCCCTTGCCCAATGTTCTGCATTGAATCGCTGGCGCCGTTTGTGCTGCTCTCAATTTGGGCACGACTTGTCCTTTGCCGAAGAGTGTACACAAGAAACTTGGCATCGACTGCAGCTGGGTTGGCTCGAAATCGGAAGAGCTTGTCGCACAACAGAAGCCGGGGGCGAGGTCTTATTGCAACAGCTGCCAGGCCCAGGAGATCGCGAGTGTTTGCCCTGCTGACGAGGATGTCCCCATCACGGATTTCTAAAGCTGTTGGAGGCTTCATCCCTGCAGGCAGTTTTTTGTTCTGCTGCTCATCAAAGGCATCGCGATTTACGCATCCAACTTTGAGAACTCCCCATTCATCCTCGCCCGATGGCTGTGCATCACACTGTGGTGACCAGCCCTGCTCTATTGGAGTAGTGATCCCTTTGAGCCGATCTACCCCCCAATGCTCAGGAATTTCTCCCAACCAGGGAACCCCGGAATCCTTCAGCGGCACGGATGGATCCAGCCCACGGGTGACAGCACTGTGAATGATGGCCTGCTTCTGCTCATTCAGCAGGGCGATGATCCTGCGCTTGGCCCGGATGGCGCGATCCAGGCGGCTGGTGGTCCTGCTCAAAAATGTATAAATTGCTTTTTGTTCCCCAGGAGGCGGAAGCGGAACCTGCATCGAAGCAAAGCTCGGATATCGAAAGCGTGGAGCCCTTTCTCTCACGGCAGGACATGAAGCTAAGATGTATCCTTGTCTTGAAACGTGCCGCAACAGTTCAGAGTAAAAGCCCGGCATAATCTTGTCCGTTCTCGGATTTAGAACGATGTATTCAGGGGTGCATTTGCCATCGCTATCTGAGATTCTGATTGCCCCTGCAAAGGCGTCCATCGCATGAATAACAAGCTGGCCTTCTCTAATGCCTTGATAGTCTTCTTCGTAGAGTGCAAGCATAAATCCTCTGGATTTACGATTCTTCCGCAGAGTCACCTGTCCATCCCGAAAGCAGGTTACGATCTCATCGTCCTCTCTGACTGAAAGATTCGACTCGGAAAACAGAGACTTCCCTCGCTTTACCTCCCAATGCATCGGAATCTCCCCTAGCCACGCCAACCCCGAACCTTTGTACTTCGGATAGGGCTTCAGATCCTCAATCATTCGATGGCTACCACCGGGCCAAACTGCCAGCCCCTTGCCACAGCGAACTCGCGTAGTCGCTTGCTGATGGCCTTGCGCTGGCCTGAGGATTTGCCGACAAAACTCACAGACACATGCTCAGGATCAGGAACACCATCAGCAAGAACCGGCAGGCACTCACCCTCACATTCAGACACGCTTAGGCCAAGGACGCCAATGGAGGCGAGGCCACGGGGCCCCGTGTGGCGCTGCCAGGACGCTTCCGCCGAGATGCGGTTGCCATCGTCGAATGACAGCAGGTCTCGGTCTTTCGGCGTTGGGCGGAATGCCTGGCTGCCGGGTTGGTCGTCAACCATGAAGGAGGGGTGGATCTGGCGCCAGAGGGATGTTTCTGGATTCACATCAGATCCGGCTCCTGGCGATTCGTGGAGATGCTCTCGCCTTCAGCCAGCGCAGCTTCTAGCTTCTTGCCCAGGGCTTGCAGCATGACCGCATCGTGCAGGGGCACGATGTCTTCTTCTACCGAATCGCGATCCAGATCCATGGCATGCCATTGCACCGTGCTGGTGTTCGGGTCGAATTCGATTGAAAGATCCAGACGACCGATCAACCACTCGGCCTCCACGCCTCCCTCTGGCGTGGGATAAAGCCTGGGAAGCGCCTGCTCACTGCCCAGGTGCTTTTCCAGCCAGGCCCCGATCTGATCCAGCAGTTGAGCGGATGGAGGCTCTCCTTCCCCATCAAGCCATCCTGTTGGAAGCTGTTTGAGTTGCTCAATCTGAACGATGGGATCCAATGGATCCAGCAGCTCGATTGAATTAGCTTCTTCCACGCGCACGATCTGTTGGCTGCCATCGAGCAGGCCGATCCCGCGGATCAGCGCCCAGCGCGATCCGAAATCAGCAACCCGCACCGGCCCTAGATCAGCCACCTGTTGATCATTAATCACGCAAGGGATCACACGGCCATCCTTCAGCTCAACCGGCATCACATGCTCCCTTGGCCGCACCTCCACCACTTTGGCCGCGATCTCCACTTCTTCTGTCAGTTGTTTGCTGCCCGGACGGTTGAGCAACAATTGTCGGCGGATCTCCCGGGTGAGCCGCACTTCTCCGCTGCCTGCACCAGCCATGCGGATGCCTTCATCTGGCAGCAACCCCCGCCCGAACTTCTCCACATAGGCCCAGGCCGTTTCAGGTAGCGAGGAGGGATGTCCCTGCCGCCCCCCCTGCACATGGGCCAGGGCCTCCAAAAAGCGATCGCAGGCTGCCCGCGCCCGCTGCATGCGCGGGTCGCATCCTTCCAAGAGGTCGTCGTCAGTGATCAGGGCCACTTCCGCCACAAAGCTCCCCCCACGGGTGCTCAGGTGGAGCTCCAGCTGATCGCTGAACCCTCGGGGAATGCGCTGCCGGGTTGGATGGCTTTGCCTGTAGTCGCTCTTGGCGATCTCCAAGATGATCCCCTGTAGGGCCTCAAGATCACGCAGTAGAGAGAAGGGGAGGGTGTTCTGGCGAAAACGCCTCCCCTCGAAGTGGGGCTCCAGCAGGATTTCCCTACCCATGCCGCACCGTCCAGAAGCGCCATTCCACTGTCAGACTTTACTCACGACTGCCCCATGGGAAAGGCTGCCTTTACTAAGGCATGCCCGCAGCGGCCATGCATCACGCAGCCTTTCCCATGGCCCTCCTCACCCCGCCCCCACCAGCAGTCCATCCAAAAGCCCCTCGGCCTCCTGCTCAATCGCCCGAATGTCGGCGGCGATCTCCGCCAGGCTGCGCAGGGGCTTGGGTTTATAGAAATGCCGTGTGAAGCTCACCTCATAGCCCACCTTGGTGGCTTCGGCGTTCACCCAGGCATCCGGGGTGTAGGGCAGCACCTCCCGGCGGATGAAGGCTTCGATGCCGCCCTCCTCCAGCAGGGGCACCTGTTCGGTGTCCCGGAGCTCTGAATCGAGCTCATATTCCACCACGCAGGCCTTGCCGCCAATCTCGGCCGCGAACAGGCCATGGAGTGGATCCGCTGCCGCCTTCCCGGGCTTGTGCACCTTGCTGATCACCGGTGGCGCCTCCTCCACCCGCCAGCTGGTTTCCTTCAGCAAGGGCTTCAGATCGGTGGCCGCCAGCTGGAGGCCCTGAAGTTTCAGCGCTTTTTGCACCTCCCCGCGGAAGTGGTTGTGGTCGGTGAAGATCTCATCGCCAAACATCTCCCGCAGCGCCTCAGCGGCTTGGGCCAGCCGCTCATCCCGTTTCCAGGTGCTGGGATCCAGCAGTTTCTTGCGCCGTTTTTCCGGCAGGCCGGGCTTTGGAGCCTCGTCGCCCCCTCCCTCGCTGGCCTCCTCTCCCGCTCCCCAATCGTTGAGAAAAGTCTCCAGCCGCGATCGCTGGCCGCTGAAATCAGCCACCAGCGCTTCGCCAAACTCCTCCAGCGCCGCCTCCCGGATCTCCCGATCCCCAGAGGCCGTGCGCAGCGCAGTGATCGCCGCAGGAGTGATGCGGCTGTGCAGGCGCAACGGCCGCTCCACAGTCACCTTCCAATAGCCAAACGACTCATTGGCAAACACCTTCGACTGCTCGCTCTCCTCCAGGCCCTCGTAGGCGGCCATCACCCGCTCGATGTCGGCTGGGCCCAATTCGCAATTCTTTTTTCCCAGGTTGTTGCGTAGGGGCTGGCTCCAGCCGCTGGCATCAATCAGCTGCACCTTGCCCTGGCGTTCCGGGGTTTTGCGATTGCTGAGCAGCCACACATAGGTGGCGATTCCTGTGTTGTAAAAGAGGTTGAGTGGGAGAGCTACAATTGCTTCCACCTAGTCGTTTTCAAACAACCAGCGGCGGATGTTGCTCTCGCCAGAACCCGCATCGCCCGTGAACAGCGACGAGCCGTTGTGCACCTGGGCGATGCGGCTGCCCAGGGGCGAATCGTGGTTCATCTTGCTGGCCATGTTGGCCAGAAACAGCATCTGGCCATCGCTGGAGCGGGTCACCAGCGACAACACCTCGCCCTGGTGGGCCATCTGAAAGCGGGGATCCACCATCTCTTTCTTGCCGCCCATCGCGTCCAGATCCTTCTTCCAGCTTTTGCCGTAGGGCGGATTCGAGAGCATGAAATCAAACACCCTCGCCGGAAAGGCGTCATGGGAGAGCGTCGACCATTCCGCTCCGCCCACGATGTTTTCGGCGTTTTCCCCTTCTCCTTTCAGCAGCATGTCGGCCTTGCACACCGCGTAGGTTTCCGGGTTGATCTCCTGCCCATAGAGGTGCGTCACCACCTGTTGGCCGTGCCCCTCAGCCAGCTCCCGCAGGGTTTCATCGGCCACGGTGAGCATGCCGCCCGTGCCGCAGGCGCCGTCGTAGAGCAGATAGCTGCCGCTTTTCACCTGCTCGGCAATCGGCCGGAAGATCAGGTTGCTCATCAGCCGCACCGCGTCGCGTGGCGTCCAGTGCTCGCCTGCCTCTTCATTGTTGTCTTCGTTGAAGCGGCGCACCAGCTCCTCAAACACCGTGCCCATGGCGTGGTTGTCCAGCGCCGTCGGGCTCAGATCGATCTGGGGATCCAGGAATTTGCCGATCAAGGTGCCCAGCGAATCCGAACGCGACAGCGTGGGGATGTGATTGCGGAACTTGAAGTTCTCCAGGATGTTCTGCACGTTGTCGCTGAAGCCCTCCAGATAGGCCTCAAAATCCGCCCGCAGCTGTTGCTCACTGCCCCGGCTGGTGAGATCCCGCAACACGAACGGCGAGATGTTGTAGAAGGCGTGCCCGGCCGCGGCTCGAAGCGCCGCATCCTGCTCCTTGATCTCCGCCGCATCCAGCTTGGCCTTGGCCTCCAGCACCTTGGCTTTGGAGGGTTCCAGCACCGCATCCAGCCGCCGGATCACCGCCATCGGCAGGATCACATCGGGATACTTGCCCCGCTTGAACAGATCCCGCAGCACGTCATCGGCGATCCCCCAAAGGAAGCTCACGATCCGGTTGTGGGTGGCTTGGTCCATGGGCTGTCGCTGAAGGCCCCATTCTCCCTGGCCCCTGAATCCGCCAGGGCCTGCCCCCGGGTTTCGATCACCAGGGGCAGCAGTAACCCACCATGGGCACCACCCCCACCATCCGTAAGCCACCCCGCCGATGGCCCAGCCCATCAGGAGCAGGGAGTTGACCACTCCGTTCCAGTAGAGGGTGGCCGACTTAGCCGCCGGCGAGCCGATCGTCAGCCCCAGGAGGCTGGGCACGGCGTTGGGGGCGACGACGTTGAAGAGCAGGCCATCGAAGATGTCGAGGCCCCACCCCAGCCAGGCCGCCAAAACCACCATCCACTGGTGCCGGTTGAGCTGGAGGGGCAGGGGGTTGGCCATGGCTGGGGGGGCTCCGGGGCTTGGTTGCTGGCCGGTGGGGCGATTCACCATTGCCCATCACCAGGCCTCACGATGCGTCAGGCAAGTTGCCCGCGCTGAGCGCTGCCCATCCCCTGGGTCTCTAGCGACCGATCTCCACGAACTCGAAGAGGATGATGTCGCCATCTTGCAGGGAATTCGCTACCGCCTGGCGTGCCGAAATCCGGCGGATTCTCCGGCCAAACACCTCAATGGCCTGCTTGGCGGTCATGCCA
>JBIIJA010000267.1:0-3954 GCA_044234195.1 Cyanobium sp.
CCCACGCTGGCCACCACATCCCCGAAGGTGAGCTTGTCGATGGCGATCACCTGCTGGTCGCCGATCTGCCCCGGCACCAGGAAGTTGACCAGGTTGAAGATGCCGGTGGGCGTGGCATTCCCCGTGGCCAGGGCCAGGTTGGTCAGGCGGGTGGCGATGGTGGAACAGCGCCGATCCACCGCGTAGTTGCCGATGCTGGAGGCGATGCGCGCCACGGGCACGGCGCCCGATCCCTGCAGCGGTTGCACGCTGGTCGGATTCATGGCCACATTGCCCGAAGGAGCCGGCAGGTTGCCCAGGCCGACGTAAAAGTTGCCGCCCGCTTGCACGCAGCTGAATCCATAGATGGTGCTTGGGTTGGCCAGCGCTGGAGCCGCTGGGGCACTGAGCCCGCCCACCAGGGTGAGGGCGCTGAGGGCAAGAAAAGGCGTGCGCAACGGGCGAGGGGATGGCATGGGGATGGCCGAGAGGAAGGGCAAGGGATGGGCGCAGGTTCAAGGTAAGCAACGGGCGGAGCCCCAGGATCCTCCGCCAAGACGTCGTGCCCGTCCCAACCCCCTCACGGCCGCCCAGACCGGGCCCCGGTGGCCCCCGCCGGGAGGATCACCACGCTGTTGGTTTCTGGCAGAAAGCGGCGTGGCAGGGTGCGCTGGGCCACGGCCGGGTTGGCTTTGGCGCGCTCAAAGGTGGCCACGGCCGCCGCCAGCTGGGCGCGATCCACCGCCGCCAGGCCCAGCACCGTGCAGGGGCGCGGATCCAGACCCGCCTCCGCCAGCAGCGCCAGGGCCCCATTCAGGGCCGCCCCCTGCTGCTTCTCCACCAGCTCCAGCCTGTCTTGGGCGGCCATTGCGAAGGCGCCATCCAAGCCGGGCCAGGCTTTCTTGAGCGACTCTTCCGGCAGATTGCCAAAGCTGCCAATCGCTTCGGCCACGGCGGGGGCTCGGCGACTGAGCACCAGCCAGAGGGGCGACTCCTGCAGCTCTTCGTTGAGGGGATTGGCGCGGTTGGGCGTGGTGGCCTTGGAGAGCATCATCTGCAGCGGGGAGAAGAGGAACAGGCCAAAGTCCTTGTTGGATTGCACGTTGTGGGCCGCCTTGGAGGAGGTGGTGATCGTGGCCGCCAGCCCGCTGTGGATCGCCTCAAAGGCCTGGGTCCGTTGGCTGGGCTGATCCAGCCGCAAGGCCGCCAGTTCCCTCGCCAGCAGGCAGGCGGTGGTGTCAGGCTCTGATCCCCTGGCCAGGGCCGCCTGGGGTGGCAGGCCCAGAGGCAGGGGGGGCACATGGAGCAACAGGGTGCGGCCCGCCACCGCCAGGGCGGCTGGGGGGTCGGCGGCGAAGGGGTCGCTCTGCTGTTGCAGGGCCACCACGAAGGGCACGAAAAAGCCCCCTCCCATGGGGGAGGACAGGCTTCTGCTGCGCAGGCAGGCCAGGGATGGGCCCGCTGGCAGGCGCTCCGCCGGCACCGCCTTGGTGGCCTCCTCCAGGCTGGCCGCTGTGCCGCTGACGCCACTTAAGGCCGAGGGGCAGGGCGCAGGCGGTCCCGTGCGCACCACCAGGGTGAGGGGTTGGTCGATCTTGGCCGCGGCGGCGAGCCTCTCCAGCCAGCGGTGGGCGCTCACCAGTTCAGGCGATGGGGCCTGGGCCGCTGGCGCCGCGGCCACCTTCGGCAGGCCGTGGGCGGCATGGCCCCAAAGGGTCGCTCCCAGCATCGCTCCAAGAGCGGCCGCCATGGACAATCTGGTGTCAGCCATGCTGCGTTGCCCCGATCTCTGCCAGCGAATCTGGCTCGTTTTCGTTAGGCGAAAGCAGGGGCCTGTTGTGTTTCTTGATCAGCGCTCGCTAGGCGGCGCCGTTGCTCCTTCCTGGCCTTGCGTTTAGTTTTTTCTCTGCCGCGCACCCTGGCGATGACGACCCAATTGGCCCGTGCCGCCCGGGGCCTTTTGCCGCTTCTGGCCCCTCTGGCGCTCGGGATCCCCTCCGCCCTCTGGGCCCAAACTCCCGCCGTTTCCCCCACTCCCCAACCCCGGGAGCAGCCCCAGCCCCTGTTGCGTTACAAGATCAAGGTGTCGGAGGGAACGGCCTGGACGAATCTGCAACCGGAGTCCTGGCTGATTTTTGATGTCAGCGGTCAAACCGTGGTGGCGCGCCACAGCACCTTCGTGCTCAACGCGATCACGAGTGTGGGCAAATGGTGGGACCATCCCGCCACAGAGGTCCGCGCCTGCCGGGTGTCGGCGGCGGGCAGCGGCGACCAGCTCTCCACCTGTGTGAGAGGGGAGAGGCCAACGCCTGAGGCTCCCCTGCAGGTGATCCTGCCCCCTGGCACGGCGATCCAGGACGTGCTCTTCCGCGTCCGCTGGCAGGAGCGGGGACAAGAGCAAGAGGCCACCCTCCGCCTGCCGGCGGATGCCCGCCCCACCGTGCTGCAACGCCCCTAGGAAGGGGAGAGGCTGCTCACCTGATCCGGTGCGCCAGGGTGCTCCCCAACCTCGCCCTGGTGCCAGGCCTCACCGGATCTGCTGGCGAATCTTGCTCAAGTAGCCCGGCAGCATGTGGTCGCTGATCAGGCTGGTGGTGCCTTCCGCCGCCGTGAGGGTGGCGCCACCTTTGAGTTGGCGCTGCAGGGCCTTGAAGTCTTCGGCCGAGAGCATGGTGGGGTCTGGCTGGAGGGCGGCCTCCTTGCCGCCCCGCACCCCTGGCCGTCCGGCAGGTGGGGCGGGGTTCGTGCTGGTCACCCGGCCCTGGCCATCAAACTGCAGCAGGTGGCCCGCATGCCGGTAGCCCGGTGGCACCCGTGGCACGATGTCCGCCGCGTTCACCAAGCGGTGGTAGCGGCCGCTGAGGGCGGCGCCGATGGCGGCGGCGGCGTTGTCTTTGGCCACCGCGGGCTGGCCGTAGGTGTAGAGCGCCCGCAGGGTTCGAGTGCTGGCCCAGGTGGTGGCCGCCAGCACGGCAATCCCTCCCCCCAGGCTGTGGCCTGTCACCACCAAGGGCGAGGCGGCTTGGCCGTTGAGCAGGCTCTCGATCTTGGGCTGCAGCGCCTGGAATTGACCCCAAAAACCCGCGTGCACCTGGCCCACCTGGGGGATGGTGCGGGTGGTGAGGTGGAGGTTGCTGACCCAATCGGCCGTGCTCTCCGTGCCGCGAAACGTCACCAGGGTTGCCTGTGCCGCCCAGGCCACGAAGCCCTGGGCGGCCCCCTCCTCCACAAACACACAGTCGCTGAACCCCCAGGCCAGGGCCTGGGCCTTCACCTGCGCCGCTGGGCTGTAGGCCAGCTGGCTGGCCAGGCCCAGGGAGAGGGCCGTTTCCCAGTCGAAGGTGGGGTTGGCCAGGGAGGCCAGGCGAAAGTCGGCGGGGCTCACCGGCGGCGCTGCCGGCGGTGGTGGCGGGCTCGGCGGACGGCGGCCGAAGAGGAGGCCCTCCTGGGTGTCCTGGGCGTCCTGAACGGCCTGGGCCTGGAGCGCCACAGGCGCGCCGAAGCTCAGGCTCACTTGCAGGGGGATCGTGAAGGTGGCGCTGCCCCCGGCGCCCGGTTGGGACGTTGGGCTGGTGGGCTGCTCCTGCGGCAGCCCCTCGCCCGTTGGCACGGGCTGGGGGAGCGGCGGGTGGTGGGGCGGCTCCAGGGGCGGAGGGGCGGCCTCCAGCAGCTCCTGCCGCAGCTCCTCCGCTTCTGGCGCCAATGCTTGCGCCTGAATGTGGCGCACCAGCTGGCTCACCCGCACCCCCTCATTGGCCACCCAGGCGATCCGTTGCTCCCCCATCCACTCCTGCCAGGGGCGGCCATCGCTGGTGAGCACCTCCCCCTTGTCATTCCGTTTGGGCACCCCGGAATGGTGCAGCGCCACCACCTCCCACTGGTCGTTGAACACCGGGGAGCCGGAGGAGCCGGGGTCGGTGTCGGTTTGGTAGTGGAGGAAGTGCTCCAGTTCATCCACCACCTGGTTGTTGCGGA
>JBIIJA010000440.1:0-3641 GCA_044234195.1 Cyanobium sp.
GCCAAACACGTTGCCCACCAGGGAGGTGAGAACGTTGGTGATCGATCCTTCTTCGAAAAGGTCGAGGGGGTAGGCGATGAAGGCATAGAAAGCGTCCTTGTCACCAGGGACGTCTTCGATGCGGTAGCAGCGGCCTTTGTAGAAGTCGAGGTCGGTGAGAAGTTCCGACCAGACGGTGGACCAGGTGCCGGTGGAGGATTCGGCTGCCACGGCTGCGGCAACTTCCTCTTTGGGGACACCTTCCTGGCCAGTGCACTTGAAGCAGGCCAGCAGGTCGGTGTCGAGGGGGACGTAATCAGGAGTCCAGTACGTGTCGCGGTACTCCTTGACCCCTGCGTCGTACTTTTTGCTCATGGAGGTTCTCCGGTTGGGTCGGTGGGAAAGGAAGGGACATCAGCGCCTAGGGCGTTGATGGCTCAGTCCTTGGACCCCAAACCGAAGGTGCTGTTCAGAGCCGGTTCCACCTCACGGTGGGGACGGGCAATGATGTGGGCAGCGACAAGGCCATCGCCCACCCGCTCGCAGGCATCAGCGCCAGCACGAACGGCGGCGTTCACAGCGCCGGTTTCGCCGCGCACCAGCACGGTGACGTAGCCGCCACCGACGAATTCACGACCGATGAGGCGCACTTCGGCGGCTTTGGTCATGGCGTCTGCCGCTTCGATGGCAGGCACCAGGCCCCGGGTCTCAATCATGCCGAGGGCGATGCCCATGGTTTCGTTTGCCATTACCTGCTCCTGGAGGAGGGGGTGGAATGTTCGAGAGCAACCCTGCTCCTGCGCCTCACCTTCCGTCAACCCATTTGGACCCCAAAGGCCATCACCGTTTCCAGCCGCAGCAATAAGGGGCGCTTATCCTGTGGACACAAATCTTTAGGAACTCTTGAGGGGGCGCTCCTGAAGGGGTCCAGAGCTGCCTCAAAACAGCTCCGCACAAGAGACAAATCCCACGCCGCCGAAGCGGTTTAAGAGCGGCAGCACCAAGGTGCGAAGGGACTCAAGCTGGGGCTCTTCGCAAAACACCACCACATGGGCATTGGCCCCCAGGCCGCTGAAATCCATCGCTTCGGAGATCTCGCCAGCCAGGCCCCAACCGGTGACATGTTTCATCACTGAATATCCTGGAGCCCCGGCTTGGCGAATGGCCTTGCAAAGCCGTTCCACCTCTCGCTCGCTGACAAAGAAATCGATGCGCTTCATGGGAGTTGGGTCGGCGGATGGGTTGGCAGTCAGGTTGCGGGAATGAAGCGCTGCACCAGCGCCATATAGAGAGGAATTCCCACCACGACATTGAAAGGAAATGTGAGACCCAGCGCGGAGGTGATATACAAGCTTGGATTAGCATTGGGAACAGTCATTCGCATCGCCGCCGGCACGGCGATGTAGGACGCACTGGCCGAAAGCACCATGAAAAGCAGGGCATCCCCTTGGGGCAGGCCTATGAGCTTGGCGATCAATAGCCCAATAAAGCTATGCACAATCGGCGCGGCGATTGCAAACGCCACCAAGAAGGGCCCGGTTTGACGCAGATCCCGAAGGCGCTGGGCTGCCACCAGGCCCATGTCGAGGAGAAAAAAGCACAACACTCCGTAAAAGAGTTTCTCTGTGAAGGGCTCCATTCGCTCGACCCCCGAGGGACTGAAATGGGCCACTAGAGCGCCAATGACCAGACTGCCGATGAGGAGAAAAACAGATCCATTAAGAAAGGCCTCCTGCAACACGTCGTGCCAAGGGATGAGCTCAGCACTTTCGCTACCACGCTCTTTTTCCACGCTTGAGGAGGCGAGCTTGGCCATCACCACACCCACCACAATCGCCGGGGATTCCATGAGCGCCAGAGCGGCCACCATGAAGCCGTCGTAGGGCACCTTTAAAACATTCAGAAAACTCTGGGCCGTGATAAACGTGACCGCGCTGATTGAGCCATAGGCAGCGGCAACTGCTGCTGCATTGTCTGCCCCTAAACGGGTGCGAAGGATGACAAAACTGGTGAGGGGCACCAGCAACGACATCAAGATGGCCGCCGCAATGGTGAACAGCACCATGGGTCCTAAGCCACTGTGACTGAGCTCCACTCCTCCCTTGAAGCCGATGGCCAAGAGCAGGTAAAGGGAAAACAATTTCGGCAAGGGGGAGGGAATCTCCAGATCCGACCCAAAGATCACGGCCAGGATGCCGAGAAAGAAAAACAGAACCGGTGCCGACAGAAGGTTCTGCAACACCAGGGCCGTCTGCATGGTTACCCCTTTGCGAGCCAAGCTCTTAGAAAACCTAAGCGAGCCCACGAGCTGAGAGGCGTCAGCATCGGCTCACTCTTCATCAGCCGCGTGCCCATTGCAAGTTTTTTTCCCTAATGTGCCAGTGGCGGCAGGAACCCTGGAGTTTTCTGGGGGTGGAATGTTCAACCCATCCTGCCCCTCCACCATTTCCTCGTCATTCCATCCGATCGGATGATCGACACTTGATTACCCAGCTCGCTCCGCAGGGGTCGCAGTGGGCCGATAGACTGGTACACACATACCAATTTGTTCATGGCTCGCAGCGGCATCCAGTTCCAGAAGGGCCTCTCGCTGCCCGACTTCTAGTGGCTTTACGGCACCGAGAAGCAATGTGAGGCTGCCCTGGAGAAGGCTCGCTGGCCTGATGGGTTCCGCTGTCACCGCTGCAATGGCCAGAAGCATGGGCTTGTCTACGGCCGGTGGCTCAAGCGCTATCCGTGCCGCAGCTGCGGCCATTAGGCCACCCTCACGGCCTGCACGATCATGCAGGCCACTAAAATACCGCTCACCACCTGGTTCCTTGCCTCTATCTGATCGGCCAGGCCAAGACTGGCATCTCCTCTCTGGAGCTCAGCCGCCATCTGGGCGTGAAATAGGACACCGCCTGGCTGGTGCACAACAAGATCCTGCGGGCGATGAGCGAGAGGGAGGAGTCCTACGTGCTGCGGGGAAAGATCCAAATGGATGATGCCTACCTCGGCGGAGAACGCCCTGGCGGCAAGGCTGGTCGCGGATCTGAGAACAAGATTCCGATCGTCGCGGCTGTCTCGTTGAACGAGGCCGGCCATCCGATTCACGCCAGGATCTCGGCCGTGAGCGACTTCAGTTCCGAGGCAATCGCTGACTGGGCCGAACGCCATCTGATGCCCGGCAGCCATGTGCTCTCCGATGGCCTGGCCTGCTTCCGCGCCGTGACCACAGCCAACTGCCACCACAAGGCTGTTGTCACTGGCGGCAAGCACCCCAACGACCTGCCACAGGTCAGCTGGATCAACACCCTTCATGGCAACGTCAAGACCAGCTTCAGCGGCACGGAAAGGGATCTCAGGGTCGCGGAGGCTTATGGGTAATCAAGTCGACATTTGAGAGTCGAGCCAACCCCCAATTTCAATCCACACGATATCCAGTAGCCGTAAAGAGAATGAGTATCCCTTTTTGCAGTTACCCCCTCGGGCGGAGCACCCATAATTCTTGCAAGCAAAGGTTGCGAGTGGAAGTCTTTCTCTGCGATGGAGAAATGAGAATCATCAATTCAGCATCATCTTGATTGAGCTTGCTGCCCACATGGCAAAACTGCTTGGAGAGTCTAGGGGGTCAACATTTACCAATGCAGCAGCACTCTTTCAAGAACTATCATCCCATC
>JBIIJA010000290.1:0-3615 GCA_044234195.1 Cyanobium sp.
CGGGGCCGATCGCAGAACACCTCTGTGGGATCCAGGGGCTCCAGCCGAGGACCCGGCTGCGGAAGGCTCGGCTGGTGGGTTGAGCCAGGAGCCAGGGTTAGGGCAGCATGGGCTCCTCCAGCCGCAATCCGTCTTACCCCCTCAGGAGGCCTTTGCTCCACCCTTTCAGCAGGCACCACCAGCTCCAGCCCGTAGCGGCGGAGATAGAGCCAGGAGAGCACGCTGCATTGAGCACCAGGGAGCCGCCCTGGAAGCCCAGGATCCCTGATAGGGTCCACACCACCTGACGATAGGATTCCATGGGCTGTTCCACTCGGTGAACACTTGAGGGTTCCGGGGGCAGGAATTGAGCTGTGTTGTGGGCAAACACCACGTTGTGGGCAAACACCATCTCAGGTGTGGAATTCGATGGACAACAGCCAACAAGCCGTCCGAGGAGAAGTCTCAATGGGCATGATTTCAGAACCTCCAAATCATGGCCAATCTGTCCAATCAAAGGCACCCACCTCACCCTTCTGCCAGTAGAAGCCACTATCGTGCTTACCTTCTGCAAGGACCTTGTTCAAAGGACGGACGCTGGAATGCAAGGGGAGCTGTGATGTTAGTGATCACGGATTCCCAGTTATGCGTAGATATCTCAAGATCCTCGGGCCGTTGGATGTTACTGTAATAGTAAGGTATTCATTAACTGCATTCTCGGTGAGCATGTTATCCGTATAGCAGTATGCTTTGTTTCGTTGCTTGGGAATATTGCAATGATAAGGGAGCGTGTCGTTTACTGTTAGGAAGAGTTCGCCCTCCGCATCGGCCTTAGTTTCACTCTCTTGCCCTATTCTGTATATGAGAGAGCAAAAAGGGGCGTTTTCACTTCTTAGCGTTCGATCTTTGGAATACTTTCCATCTCCTGCGAATCCAACAAAACTACCTTCATCACCGATATTTCCCTTGCAATTCCAAAGCTCATCCCCTTTCAACCCTGCATTAGGGGTAATTTTTACGACATCATTTACAAAAACCGTCAAACCCTTAACTTGCTTTGGCTTTGGGTCGCCAGGGTCTAATCGAAAGCTATGTGTATGCGTTTGCGCGGCTGGCCACAATAGAAACCATGAACTAAAGACTATAGCCAAGCCTGAAATAACTTTCAGCGAATAGCCTGCCTTAAAGATTCGACGTGAAGAAATATTGATTATGCCTGCCTTATTGTTACCATTCGGGAGCAACCCGAATTGTCGAGATATTGCTTCATTTAGGGCCAAGATGTCAGTGCGCCAGCGTGCGTGGGTTATCTCGATGGCATTTCGATAGTGAAGTTCTTTCAACTCAGATGGCAACTCTTCTTCGCTTGGCATTCTTGCCCCCTTAAACAATACTGGAATTACCGGAATTCCCCTCATTAGTGCGGTGCCAGTCTCAATCCTAACAAAGTCTTTAGGATCATCCAGCCGTGAAGAGCGCCACTCTTTTCCGATCAGAACCAGAACAATATCGCAACTACTAATTTGAACATCGATGGCTTGACGAAAATCGCATCCAAGTTCGATTCCTGTCACATCCATAAATACGGAGTCATTGCCAAATACCTGAACTAGGTGGTCATACAGGCGACCTGCTTCTCCCTGCGTATCATCCCTGCGATAACTGATAAAGATATGTGGCATTAAAATACCGTAAGGAGAAGCGCAAATGGATTAACGATCCTGATTGTTGTGTGCAATGCCCAAGCTACGGCAGGCCTGGATTTGAACGCACGCTACTATCACTAACTTAATTTTAGCATACGTTCAGCTAGGCACAAATTCTTAGGCATGGGCATCACCATCCCTTAGGCCCCCAAAGGGGGTGAAAACCTCTACGGTTAATGCATTTAGTGGCAAAAATTTGGCCTATTGGTGAGTGTCACGTCCCATCCTGCTCAGTGCTTTATCGCCTCCGACAAGCTCATGGACGTTATCCAGACCTCGGGAAAGAGATCAACGTATCAAGCCTAAGACTTAGGCACCTCTCTATTAGCCAGGTGGTCTGACACATGCGCTGTAAGCGGCATTGGGGTTACACATAAAATTCGGAGATTGGTAATTACGCCGGATCCGTCGCTGGCGGCGAGGCCTAGCGTATCTCGGATAGTACTGGCTTACCAATACCTTAGAAGAGTCGGTAACGCCATCCTGAGTGTCGGCCCTTGCTAGGTTATTGACCTCGAACAGAGCCAGAAGGATGGATAGGCTTGCAGAGAGAATCACGATAGGCGCATTTCTTCCATTGAAAAAGCATTTAATATTCAGGGTTCCCTTGTCACGTATTTGTAATTGTTTCTTGATGAAAAGAGGTCGCCCAACTGATCCTTGACTGTCGGGCGCAACCGTCGGTTTCGTATGAATCAAATAAGCCATGTTCTGTGTGAAAAGGGGTTGCGAGTGGGTGACGTCTTCGAATTAACACGTCGTCAATCCCTATAATGAATGGCATACAGGCCATCCAGCGTGACAAGCACCAATAGATCTTGTGATCTATCTCACAACGAAGGATCTTCCCGGGGCGGTGACTGGCAGCAAAGATGATGCCCCCTTCCGCCGATCAGGCGGCACAGCAAAGGTAGGTGGTTTGGCGTAGTTTTCTGCAGGAAGAGAATTGATCCATGCCGCCTTAGGTTGTCGCCAACAGCCGGTGGTTCTCCTCCAGCGGCGCGGATGAGGGTGCGGGCCTGTGCAAGTTGATTGCCTCTCTGCGCATTGATGCCACGGTCCAGCGCTGGGCGGATGCGGTGCGACTGGCGAGCGGTATTGGTGGTGCAGCTACCGCAAACGCAGCGGCGGAGGGGCGACCCAGCCCAGGCGGCTTGAGCCCCTGCCGTTGGTGTCGATTGAGGGAGAGGTGCAGCGCTGGAGGTTGTTGGAGCGCTGGCAGAGGAAGGCGATTGAGTTGCCGCCCCTGGAGAGCGGCAACGGCGCGGCGGACTGCTTCAAGACCTATCTCAATCGCCAACAGGGCTGGCTGGACTTGAAGGCTGAGCTGGCCGCCAAGGGAGAGCGTCTGGTGCCCTACAGCTTCCGCCACAGCTACAGCCTGCGCTGTCATCAGCGGGGCATCGATGGTGGCTCAGCGGCTGCAGCCATGGGCCATTCCTACGAGGTCCACTGCCGCAGCTATCCCTGGGCCTCTGAGGCGGGGATGGTGGCGGCCTTTCGCCGGGCGCGGGAAAGAGTAGAGGAGGTTGATTGAACCTACGAATCTGATCCAGGCATGAAGTTTGGGGTCCTGAGCTCTTGGCCAGCTCAAAGGGCATTCAGGAACGTTTGATTATCGATACCGGCCTGGCGAAGCACACTTGCCAGGGTTCCCACCGCCAGATCACGGTGATGCATTGGGACCACACAAGTGAAGGTGGTGTGGCTCCCCTTGGAGTTTTCCAGGATCCGACGGAGCACAACATGGCTGCCTTTCTGCCGCACCACCTGAAACCCAAGCCTTTCAAGAGCGGCGATCACCGCAGTGGAGGGCAGCCGTGGCAGCTTAGGCAACACGCACCTCAAAGGTGGTCAGCAATCGGGGGGCAGGAACAGGCTGCGGACACTCCTCCAGGTAAAGCTCTGTCGCTTCCTTGAGGTTGGCGAG
>JBIIJA010000023.1:0-12319 GCA_044234195.1 Cyanobium sp.
CCCCCAGAGTGGGACCCGTCGTCCCCCCCAGCTTCTGAAGGCCACGCGGTTGGAGGGCAACACGCTGAAGCAGGAGTTCACCTTGTTCGGGCCCGTGGAGATCGATGATCCAGCGGAGCGGAGCTGGTTTCGGGGAACCGTGCTCACCTTCAACACCAGAGACAACTGGCTCACGAGTCCCTCGCCCTTTCAAGCCCAGAAAGGCGAGCTACGGGTCCAAGGAGACCAGCTGCGTCTGGATGGGACGTCCTCGCTGGCCACCATTGGGCAAAACTGCCAGCTGCAGCAGGGAGGGGATGGCCTTCAGGCCCAACGCTGCCAATGGAACTGGCAAACCCAAGCGGTCAAGGGGGAGGGGCAAGTGACATGGCGGCGGGAGGCCAATGACCAGCTCACCCGTGCGGAGCGCATGGAGGGTCAGATTGGGCCCAAGGGGCACGTGGAAGCCATCACCCCAGGAGGGCGTGTGGTCAGCCAACTGCGGGTTCCCCGTCGGGCCGGAGTGCCCCAGCCCCAGAAGCCTCGCCCCAAACCGGAGCCCATTGTGTTTTGAGCTTGGCGGCCCAGCCCTCAATCCAGCGCAGATCCGATTGGCTGAAGCAACGGGGGGTCCACCCCCCAACCAGCAACAGCCCTTTCTGGCCAACGGGTTGCACCACCACCGCCGGCACTCCGGGGAGGAGCCCATCGAATTCAGCCCGTCCTGGGTAGTGCCGCAGATCCACCAAGGAAATTGAGCGCTGGCGCTCCAGGGCCTGGCTGCAAATGGCACCCGGTATGAAGACCTCTGGCGTGAGCAATCCCCTGCGCAGGAGCGTTCGTTGCCCGTCATGGAGCAACAGGATTGCCGCTGGCGTGGCGGTGAGCACCATGGAACTACCCCAGCCCAGTTCCTGGAGCAGCTCCTCGGGCAATCCCTCCACCAGCTCCCAGCCCTGTTCCCCTGGAAGGGCGGCACGCTCCGCCGCCAGAGGCACCACCCTTTGCCAGAGGGCAGCCACCACCATGAGCCCCACGGCCAGGAAACTGGCCAACACCGAAGCCCGCTCCAGCGAGGGGTCGAGCTGGGGTGCGCTGAGCTGATTGACCACCGTCAACACCAGGCCAAGCACGCCCAGGGCGAGAACAACCCGAGCGGAAAAAGGAAGGGACATGGGCTGCAAACACTCAGCGGGACAAAATCAGCGGCCGCTGATCAGAGCGCGATCGGCGCAGGCACGGCAGACTGGAACATGCCGCCACCATATTGAGCTGCCGTGTCCCCCCTCCTGATCAGCGGTCCACCTCCTTGGCACCTCAGAGTGTTGGCGCGATGGCGATGGGTGCTGGCTGCCTCTTGTCTCTCCCTGGCGATCCTGATCGGTGCGGTTGCCCCCGCCCAGGCCCTCTCTTCGGCGGACTTTCCTCAGCAGCCTCCAGCCAGCCATGTGTTGGATGAGGCCCATGTGCTCTCCCGGTCCAGCTCCCAGGAGATCGAGCGAGAACTGGAAACCTTCAGCGACGAGAGGGTGGACGCCAAGGTCATCACCGTGGCCAAGCTGGATTACGGCGTCAGCCTGGAGGAGCTTGGACAAACCCTTTTGGCTCGCTGGGAGAAGGCCCAGGGGGATGCAGAGGGGGATAGCCCCTCCCGGTTGCTGCTGTTGATTGATGCCCAAACCCGCTCCACCGCCATCGTGGCTTCCAAGGGTCTGACTGGCCGCCTGCCAGGGGAGTTGCTGGAGAGCACGGCCGAGAGCACCATGGCCGGGCCCGTGCGATCAGGGGATCGTTACCGCCAGGCCACCCTCGATGCCCTCGCCCGCCTCTCCACGGTGCTCCGCGGTGGGGAGGACCCAGGGGAGCCCGAGCAGGAAGAAGCACCGGCTCTCGCCAGCAACATTCCCAGCAAGGAAGAAACGGAAAGCAGCCATGCCTTCACTTGGGTGGTGGTCTTGCTGGTCATCGGCACAGTCGTGCCCATGGCCACATGGTGGGTGTTTTCGCGCTAGTTCCCCATGGGTTTTCGTGACTGGATGGGCCGCCTCGGCAACGCCCAATCTCTTGATCTCAGCAGTGATTTGGAGCGGGGGTACGAGGCGGCCCTGCTCATCCAAAGCATCGAACTGGAGTATTACCAGGATCGACCTGTGCGGCCGGAAATCGAATTGCGCATCCCCAAGGCCATGCAGGCCCAGGTGTTGCGTCGCTTCCGTGCGGCCCTGCAGGTCTGCCAGCAATCGGCGGAAAAGCTCAAGCCTTACCGCCAGGAACTCAGCGGGCAGGAATTGCGGCAACTCCAACTGCTGGAATCCGTCACGACCCGCTACGCCTCCACCCGGAATCAGCTCCCCAGCTTGAGCCGCAGTCCTGAAATCCTGCCCCGCAGCCTCCTGGGGGTGGTGGATCAGGTGCGGCAACGGTTGGACCCGGAGGCGGAAGCCAGCGTCATCGCCGGCTTTCGTCGACGGCGAGATTCCACATTGGTGGCCCTGAGGATTCTGCTGTTGATGATCCTGGTGCCGATCTTGGTGCAACAGATCAGCCGCACCTACATCGTGGCTCCCTTGGTGGATCGCATCTCCCCTGACAGCCCCTTCCTCAGCTATCCCAAACCCAAGCTCGAAGAACAGGCCGTTGAAAAATTAAGAGTGTTCCAAGCAGAGATTGAATTTGACCATCTTCTCCGCAATGAACCGCTCCCTACAAGGGAGGAGCTGCAAAAACAACTGCAGACCCGCGCCCAGGAACTAAAGGAAGAGGCGGATAAGGAGAGCACAGAAGCCGTGAAGAATGTCTTCGCTGATTTGTTTGGCTTGATTGGCTTTATTGCCGTCTGTCTGCTTGGGCAAAGGGACATACAGGTGCTAAGAGGTTTTATTGACGAGGTGGTCTATGGGCTCAGCGACAGCGCAAAAGCATTTGGCATTATTCTCTTCACCGATATTTTTGTGGGCTTCCACAGTCCGGAAGGCTGGACAGTTCTTCTGGATGGGGTTGCCCATCATTTAGGACTGCCGGCTAGAGAAAATTTTATCTTACTTTTCATTGCCACATTCCCTGTGGTGCTGGCCACCATCTTCAAATATTGGATTTTCCGCTATCTCAATCGGGTCTCCCCCTCCTCCGTGGCAACCCTGCGCAACATGCAAGGGGGTGGCTAAAGCTTGCCCTCTCCCACGCCCCATCTCACGCTGATCAGCGGTCCAGCGGCCAGTGGCAAGAGCCGGTGGGCGGAACACCTGGCTCACACCAGCGGACGCCCCGTGGTGGTGCTGGCCACTGGGCCCGACCTTCCTGACGATCCTTCCTGGCAACAGCGCCTCCAGCGCCATCGCCAGAGGCGTCCTGCCTCTTGGCACACGATGGAAGTGGGGGGGGATCTCAGCGCTGCCCTGCTCTCCCTGGGGGATGATCCACTGGTTTTGGTGGATTCTCTGGGCACCTGGGTGGCAGCCCACCTCGAGAGCGAGGGGCCCCTGTGGCAGGAACGCATGGCCACCCTTGTGGAAACGCTACGTCGCACCACCTATCCGGTGGTGCTAGTGAGCGAGGAAACCGGCTGGGGAGTGGTGCCAACCACAGCGGTGGGAGGGCGATTCCGGGATCGGCTCGGAGAACTTCAGCAACTCCTCTCCCCCCACTGCGACGCCGCCTGGCTGGTGCTGCAAGGCAGGGCCCTTGACCTGGCAAAGCTGGCCCAAGCGATACCGGCCACCCCATGAGGGCCTGATGCCGCGGGTCGTGCTGTTCGAGCCCCTGATTCCTCCCAACACAGGGAATGTGGCACGCACCTGCGCAGCCACCGGCTGTGAGCTCCATCTGATTGAGCCTTTGGGTTTTTCCCTCAGCGACCGCCATCTGCGGCGCGCCGGCCTGGATTATTGGCCCCTGGTGCAGCTCAGCCGCCATGCCGATACCAGCGCGTTCCTCTCCACCTGCAGGTCTCAAGGTGGGCGGCTGATCGCGCTGAGCAGCCACGCCCAGCATCCCTACACCGAGATTCATTACCAACCCGACGATTGGCTGCTATTTGGCCGAGAAAGCGATGGCCTGAGCGAGGCACTCCTGGAGGCGGCGGATCTGAGTCTCACGATTCCCGTGCCACAGTCGCGCCGCCTGCTTCCTGGTGGTGTGAGAAGCCTCAACCTTTCTGTTGCCGTAGGGGTGGTGGTGTTTGAAGCCCTGCGCCAACTGGATCAACAGAGATAGGTGAGGTCAGGTCCAATGGGCATAGGACCAAACCTCGCTTGCAGGGAGCGGCGAGGGACGCTATCCTCTGCCGGTCATTGATTTATGCACACGTTCCATTCAACTTGTGCTTGGTTCCAATAGGTCGGCTTAGCAGTTTGCTGAATTCACTCCACTAATCAGTCCACCACCTTCGATTTCCTGCACGGCATGTTTTCCTACCGTCGTATTGTCACAGCCCTACTCTGTACGCCGGTGGTGTTGCCCCTCACCGCGGCGATTGCCACTGACCTTCAGAGCACCAGATCTGCCGACGACCTCTTCGCGGCCCTGAGAGACATCGAGCCAGATCGCCCAACCAGAGTCGGACCAAGCCCCCCTCCCCCAATCGGAGCATCCTCCCTTGAGGACTCGAGAGAGCTTCAGGGACGTGGCATTGTTCGTTTTGGAGACACCCTCGATTCCATCGCGGAGCGCTACGAGCTTTCCGTCGACCAACTCAAGCGTCTCAATCCTGACCTCTACGACAATCCTCTGGAGGTGGGTCGCCAACTACGTGTCCAGCTCTCCCAACGCTCCCGAGTCCACAATCTCCTCAGCCTCCGGCCTTCCGGCAGCGGTGGGGTGAGTTGGCCAGACACCCCTGAATTCGCCCCATCCCAACCATCCCCCTACCAACCCTCCCCGAATCAACGCTGGCTCTGGCCCGCCCGAGGGGTCTTCACCTCAGGTTATGGGTGGCGATGGGGGCGGATGCACAAAGGAATTGACATTGCCAACAGCGTGGGCACACCGATTGTGGCCGCTCAGGATGGGCGCATTAGCTTTGCGGGCTGGAGTGACGGGGGCTATGGCTACCTGGTGGAGATCACCCACGAGGATGGGTCCATCAGTCTCTACGCCCACCAAAGTCGCCTTCTTGTGCAAGTGGGTGAGGAGGTGAGGCAGGGTCAGCAGATCGGCTTGATGGGGAGCACAGGCAGGAGCACTGGACCGCACCTGCACTTTGAGATCCATGCCCCCGGCTATGGCGCAGTCAACCCCCTCAATCGGCTGGCGTCTGCCTCCTAGTCCCGGGGGGCAAGAACGAGGCAAGGTCGACCAGGCGATCGCCTACAGTTTGGCCACCGGGCTCGGTAGCTCAGCTGGTTAGAGCGTGGGATTCATAACCCCAAGGTCGGGAGTTCAAGTCTCCCCCGAGCCATCCCGATCAACGCTTCTCAACGCATTCTTCTCATCGCATGTCGATGGCACGGAGGCGATCACGGAAGCTTGTGCTGTCGCCACTCAAGCCATCTGTATCCGCAAAGGGCAGAGACGTCTGCGGGGCCACTGTTCGGATGGCTCTTGGGGTGGGGTTGGCCTGGCGAACCTCCACGGGAACCCGGTAGGACGGACCTCTCCGGCCCATCCCCAGGCTCAACTCCCCATCTTGGTTGCGGGAGAGGGGGCTGCTCTTGAGCTCACTACGGACTTGATTCAGCAGGCGGAAGTGGCTTGTGGTGCTGTACTTGCGGAGCACCGAAGGGTCCCAGGCCATGCCAGAGGAAGTCAAATAGTCAGTACAGCCTATGGCCCTGCCTGACAAGAAGCCGCAAAGATCCGTGATAGGTTACGGATGTTCAACTAGAAGTCGGTCCGAGTTCGCATTAGCCCTTGCGACAATCGGAACCCCTTCCCTTGGGGACTTGGGGTCACGGAGCCTGCTCTGAGTGATCGTCCCCTTTGAACGGTTTGCCCTTTTTCATTGCCATTCCCCATGTCCAGGCTTGTCGGTCTGCCAGCCCCAGACTTCACCGCCACCGCCGTGGTGGACCAGGAATTTAAGGAGATCACGCTGTCGCACTATCGCGGCAAGTATGTCGTGCTCTTCTTTTACCCACTCGATTTTACATTCGTCTGCCCCACAGAGATCACCGCATTCAGCGATCGCTATGGCGACTTCTCCAGCCGCAACACGGAAGTGATTGGCGTGTCTGTTGATAGCCAATTCAGCCACTTGGCTTGGATTCAAACCGACCGCAAGAACGGTGGACTTGGAGACATTGCCTATCCACTAGTGGCTGATTTGAAAAAGGAAATCGCCAACGCCTATGAGGTGCTGGATGAGGATGCCGGCATTGCCTTGCGCGGTCTCTTCATCATTGATCCAGAAGGGGTGATCATGCACAGCACCATCAACAACCTCCCCGTTGGTCGCAGCGTGGATGAAACTCTGCGGGTGCTGCAGGCTTTCCAATACGTTCAATCTCACCCCGATGAGGTGTGCCCTGCCAACTGGACACCCGGTGAAAAAACCATGAATCCTGATCCAGTAAAAAGCAAGGATTTCTTTGCGGCCATCGGCTGATCCAACCCACACTGTCATGTTCTGGGGGCCCGTCGGCCCCCTTTTTCATGGGCCAACCCCTGCTGGATTGGGGCGATCGTTCAGAGCAACTCCAGCAACCCCCGCTCCCCGTCGAGCCGGGCCAGGCGCCCCAGGGGCAGGGCCAAATTCGGCCGGCCGTGGCCCACCGGCAATTGGCCGACCACAGGCACACCGAGATCCCCCAAACGATCCTTCAGAACCTCCTCCATGGAGAAGTCGCCAGGGAGGATGTCATCTTCCTTCCAGCGAAAGCGGCCACACCCCACCCCAGCAATCCCGCGGAGCACCCCACTGGTGCGCCACTGGGTCAACATCCTGTCCACGCGGTAGGGCTCCTCTCCCACATCTTCCAGCACAAGCACACAGCCAGCCAGGGAAGGGAACCAGGGCGTGCCAATCAAACTGGTGGCGACAGTGAGATTGCTCACCACCAAGGGGCCCACCGCTTGGCCCGATCGCCAACCTCGGCCCTGCAGCGGAGACACCGTCAGGCCACTGAGCAGACGACGTAACCGGTCCCACTGTTGGTCATCGCCACTGAGGCTGCCGTGCACGGCGCCACCGATGCCCGCGGCGCACTGGGCCAGTAGCAGCGCGCTGGCGTCAGAGAAGCCAACAAGCCAGCGGGGCGATGGCGGGGGGCGCCACCCCAGCTCCAACAACCGTGCGCTCCCCCAGCCTCCCGCCACACTCACCACTGCCGCCAGAGAGGGATCAGCCATCGCCTGCTGCAGGCGACGCAACCGCTGTCCGTCCGGCTCAGAAAACCACCGCCAGCGGCCCCGAATGGCGGCCGGCACCGTGAGTTGCCACCCGGCCGCAGCAAAGCGGGCGCGCAACGGCTCCGCCTCCTGATCCGGATCCTCCCACCAGGTGCCCGGGGCAATGGCCATCACCTGGCTACCGCTGACCAGAGGTGGTGGCATGGGAAGGCCAAAGCGCCTCGGCGTCTGGGCCAAGGCGCCTTTAACTCGCCAAGGACGAGCGGCCCCGAGGGCCATCAGCCCCCCCAGCACCTGGCGCCGTTGCATGCCTTCAGCCCCGGCCCAGGGAGCCCAGTAGGGCTCGGCCATCCAGGCCGCCCAGGGCTGGGTCGCAGGCCCGCTCAGGGTGGGGCATCAACCCCAGCACGTTCCCCTGTTCGTTACAGAGGCCCGCCACATCCCCCACCGAACCATTCGGATTGTCGCGATAGCGCAGCACCACCTGCCCAGCCTCCTGAAGGCGCTGCAAGGTTGGAGGGTCGGCCTGGTAGCGCCCCTCCCCATGGGCAATGGGCAACACGATGGACTCTCCAGGGGCATAGCCCTGCAACCAGGTGCAGCGCCCCGGCAGCACCTCCAGATGGACGGCTTCACAGCGGAAATGAAGATCGCGGTTGCGGGTGAGGGCGCCCGGCAGCAAGCCCATCTCCGTGAGCACCTGAAAGCCATTGCAAATGCCCAGCACGGGGCCACCTGCACTGGCAAAGCGGTGCACCTCTTCCAGGATGGGGGCAAAGCGAGCCAGGGCTCCACAACGCAAGTAGTCGCCGTAGCTAAATCCACCTGGCAGCACCACCGCCTCCACACCGCCGAGATCCCGCTCCCCATGCCAAAGAAAGCGGGTGGGTTCCCCCAAACATCCCTCCAGAGCCCAGCGCACATCCCGATCACAGTTGGAGCCGGGAAACACCACGATGCCAATGGTCATAGGGGCTTAGGGCTCCTCCAGCAGCTCAAGAGTCCAGTCTTCAATCACCGGATTGGCCAGCAAGCGATCGCTGAGCAGCTCCAGTTGCTGCCGGGCGCTGGTGAGATCGGGAGCCTCCAGCTCCACCTCAATGGCTTTGCCAATGCGTAGGCGTTGGATTCCCGCCACCCCCAATCGACCCGCCGCCGCACGGGTGGCTTCGCCAGCGGGATCGAGCACCGAGGGCCTCAAGGACACCTGGACGCGGGCACGGAAAAGGGGCACCAGCTGGACGGCAACGCTCCAATCCTGGCAGTTCATCGGGCTGCCAACCCTGACAGCCCTCTGCCTCCAGGGTCTAGGGAGCGCCATCGGTCCCCTGGCATGGGCAGAGGTGGCCCAGGGCGAGAGTCTGCGCCCCATCCCCCTCGACTGCCGTCTCGGGGATGGGCCCTGGCAACGCTGTCAGATGGAGGTGATCGAATTGGGGCGGCGGTGGTTCCTTGTGGTGCAACACCAGCGCATCGAATTTCTCCACGACGGCACAGGAGAGGTGCGCATGGGGAGGGATGGGCGTTGGCAGACGGTGACCCCGCGCTGGGGGGAGGATCAAAGCCTCTGCTGGGACACCCTCTGTGCCAGGGGGGACATCCCTTTGGACTAAGCCCGGGAGGACATCAGCGGGTCAAGGGAGGGCCATAGGGTGGCGATCGCAGCCTCGACGCGCCCCCGCTCGGCGGCAGGAACGAGGGCGACGAGCTCCACCGCTGGACTTTGGGGGTCAGGGTTGGCCAGGCCTTCGTACCAGGTCTCCAGGCGCGTGCCGACCGCCTGAATCTGCAGGGTGAGCCGCTTGCCCCTCTCCTGCAAACGCCCCTTCAACCGAAGGATCGGCTGCTGACGCAGGAGCTGCCCGAGGGCTTGCTCCACCTCTGGGCGCCCGATCGGCCCCCAACGGCGAATCAGCACGGATTCCATGGCGACATGGGCATGGTCATGATGATCGTCGTCTGCTCCAGGTTCAGGCAACAGGTCAGAGCCAGGGGCATCCCCGTCAACGGTGCGTCCCAGAAGCAGCTCGGCAGAGAGGGCACCACGGGCCATGGGCAACACCGGCGTGCCCGGGCGCACCTTGGAGCCCAGTGCCGCAATCACGGCGGCCAGATCGTCAGAGGGCACCGTATCGGCCCGGCTGACCGCCACCAGATCCGCCACTTCCAGTTGCTCAGCAAAGAGCTCCTCGAGAGCCGAGAGATGCTCCAAGCTCGGATCCGCTTGGCGCTGAGCCTCAACGGCGGCGGCATCCCCCACCATGTGGCCGGCGGCAAGAGCTCCACCATCGACAACGGTCACCACCGCATGCACCCGGGTGCGGGTGCGCACCTCGGGCCATTGGAAGGCCGCCACCAGGGGCTCAGGAAGAGCCAGGCCGCTGGTCTCCACCACCAAGCCATCGAGTTGGTCGGCCCGCTCCAGCAGCCGTTCCATGGTGGGAAGAAATTCCTCCTGAACGGTGCAGCAAAGGCAGCCGTTGGTCAATTCCACCAGTCGCCCCGCCATCTCGTCTTCGGGACAAAACCCGCAGTTGGCCAAGAGCTCGCCATCGATCCCCACATCGCCAAACTCGTTGACGATCACCGCCAAGCGCTGGCCGCTATGGAGGAGCAGGTGGCGCAGGAGGGTGGTTTTTCCGGCACCGAGAAAGCCGGTCACCACCGTGACTGGTAGGCGAGACGGCATGGATGTCGACATGTCAAGCCACCAGGGCAGAAAAGGTCCAGGCCGCTCCGCAACCAATCAAACCGGCACACAGCAATGAGCGCCGCTGCGGGCTGAGCCCATCGGCCAAGGAACGGAGCACGGTGAGCGACAGCAGCAGCAGGGCCCCCTGGCTCACCATCAGGCCCACCCCATAGAAGGCCAAAGGAGCCCGGCTCCAACCGAGCACGGTGTGGCTGAGCACGTAGCCATGAAGGGCAATCGCTGGCAAGAGCAAGGCTTTAGGCCAGTGGTTCAGCCACACCATGGCCACCACCACCAAGCTGAAGGCCACGGCGGCCTCTGCGAAGGGAAACCCAGGAAGCCTCAGCCCAATCCAGCTCCCGAGGAGCCCCATGGCCAAGAGCGCCAACATCCAGCGGCTCCGCTGATGCAGGCCCACCAGGGAAAGGGAGCAAAGGAAGAGCAAGTGATCCAGCCCCAGGATCGGGTGAGCCAAGCCACTGAGAAACCCCGTGAGAGGGGAGGGGGCCAGACGGGTGAGCTCCATCAGGTGATGGGCCTGGGCTGGCGGAGCGACCAGGCCGAGGCTGATCAAGCCGAGAGCTAGGCCCGCTGGGATGAGCCAAGATCTGGACCCATGGGCCGCAGTCGAAGGGAAAGTCATGGGGAATGCCGGTCCTCGCCGGTCTTGAGAGGGCATCGGCGGGCGTTCTGACTGGATCGCCAGGGCGATCGTCACAGCTGCGGGACAGTGCCGGATTCCAGAGCAGGCTCTTTGACCGGTCTTTCCCCGTTTCCTCCGTGGGCTGATCCCCCACAGAACCGATGCCAGGCAATCTACCGGTGATGGCTCAGTCGCACTCCAGGCTGTCCTTCGTTGCAACACCCGTCTGTGGGTGGGTGCCCTCGGCCCTGGCACAGAGTGCGCGGCGCTGGGCCCGATCCAGCACCGCCCCACTGAAGTCGGCGTTGGCAATTTGGGCGTCGCTGAAGCGACTCTGCATCAACATCGCGTTTCGCAGCAGAGCCCCCCGCAGATCCGCCTTCTCCAGGCGGGAGGCAAACACCACCGCATCTTGGAGATCCACCTCCCGTAGATCGGCCCCTTGAAGGTTGCTGCCGTTGAACACGGCTCCCCGCAGATCCGCCCCATGGAGATCGACACCTTGCAGGTCGGACTTGAGAAATTCCTGTTGCTGGAGGTTGCGACCATGCATGTCGGGCTCAATCTGCTGCACCGCCCGCTGGCCCCTGAGTTCCGGGGCTGTGATGGCGAAAGCGGGAGTGGGAAGCACCAGGGAAAGGGTCAGCAGCAGGAGCATGACTCCCCTCCAAAACCAGCCTGGAGAAACAGGTTGCATGGCGACAGGCCTACGCTTTTGGCTCAAGTTATGGCAGCCATGGCCCTGTCGTTGCGGGTGGTGGTCCCCCCCCATCCCCTGATCGCCCACTGGCTCACAATCTTGCGGGATGGCTCCACCCCCTCCCCCCTCTTTGCCACAGCCATGGGTGAGTTGGGTCGATGGCTCACCTATGAGGCCCTCAGGGACTGGTTACCCCACAGCCCCGTCACGGTGCACACCCCCTTTGGGATGAGCCAGGGGGAGATCGTCGATCCGGCGATTCCGCTATTGGCCGTTCCCGTTCTCCGTGGGGGCCTGGGGCTGTGGCATGGAGCCCAGGGGGTCGTCCCCACGGCGCGGGTCTGCCATGTGGGCATCGACGCGCCCCCCCACCAAGGGGTGCATTGGTATCTCGACGACCTGCCGGCAGCCATTGGAGAGCGGGTGGGGGTGCTGGTGTGGCTCTCCCAGGTGGCTTCAGGGCGCACCCTGTTGGCCCTCCTAGAGCGGCTGCGGCAGGCCGGGGTGGAGGGACCCCGACTGCGGGTGATCACCTGTATCGCCGCCTCCCCAGGGCTGAAGGCCATCGGTGAAGCCACCACAGACCTCACTCTCTACTGCGCCTGCATCGATCCGGAGCTCAACAATCGGGGGCAGATCGTGCCCGGTTTTGGGGATCCAGTCCGGCGGCTCTATGGGGATGCCACCGTTGAACCCTCCAGCGATTTCTCCGCCTAGGCTGGGAATCCCTGTCCTGTTCGTCCTCTCCATGCCAGAGACCCAGCGCCAATCCGCTGCTCCGGCTGGCGCCCCGATCCTCACCAGCACCTTGCTGGGGGCCCTCGCCGGTGCCGGCGGCCTGGCCTGGTGGTTATGGCGCCAAAGCCAGCGCCGACAACTGGCCGAACGGGAGCGACGTCTGCTGCGCCTGTCTCGCTTTCAAGGGGGGGCCATCTCCGACAGCGGTGCTCAGCCGGAAGCCCCTGCGAAGGGGGATGCATTGCCAGAGCGGGTGCACCAGCTCAACCAGGCTATTGAGGAG
>JBIIJA010000292.1:0-3577 GCA_044234195.1 Cyanobium sp.
ACGGCTTCCCCAGCCCCGACCTCCCCCTCCGGCCGCTTACGGCGGTGATCACGCCGGTGATCGATGTGGGCCTGCCGCTCGCTGGCGCCTTTGTGCGCGGCCGCACCGCCCTGCCAGAGCTTCTGGAGCGATTCCAGCCAACGGCCGTGCTCGCCAGCACCACCGGCGGCGATGTGCGATTCAGCGGATTGTTGGCTTCGGCGCTGCAGGTGGAAGGCACTTCCGCCGATGCCGCCTCCGTGGTGGCGGCCCACTCCGGTGGCTGTCGGTTCATTGATCCGGTGCCAGGGCAGCCCTACGAGTTGGATCCTGTTCAGGCTGGCCCCAGCCGGTAGAGATCCCCCCGCCGCTGCACCCCGGTGGGAATGGCCTGCCGGGCCCGCCCCACCTCCGCCAGATCCAGCTCGGCGTGGAGCACCTGCTCGCCGATCCCCGCTTCGGCAATCACCGCACCCCAAGGATCCACCACCAGGGAGTGGCCGTAGCTGGGATAGGGGCCTTCCTCCAGCGGACGGGCACTGGAGCAGGCCAGGAGGAAGCATTGGGTGTCGAGCGCCCGGGCGCGCATCACCAGGTGCCAGTGGCGGGGGCCGGTGGTGGTGTTGAAGGCGGCGGGGCAGGCCAATAGGGTGGCGCCCTGGCGCTGCTGCAGGAGCAGGGCCAGCTCAGGAAAGCGGATGTCGTAGCAGATCAGCAGGCCCAGATTGGGCGGTTGCGTCAAGCCTGTCGCCAAGGGGTCGCCATCGCCGCTGAGCACCGCGAGCCCCGTGCCGCCCGTGAGGCTGTCGGATTCACGGAAGCGGATGCCTCCCGGCACGTCGACATCAAAGAGGTGCACCTTGCGGTGCTTGGCCAATAGGCGGCCCTGGGGATCGATCACGGTGGCGGTGTTGTAGAGACGTCCATCGGCGCCCCGCTCCGGGATCGAGCCGGCGATCACGCTCACCCCATGGCGCCGCGCCAGCCGGGCCACCATGGCCAGCGAGGGCGAGGGCCCCTCCGTCAGGTCAGGCCCTGGGGCGATGCTTTCTGGGATCAGATCGGGGATGGGTTCGGCGTAGGCGGTGAAGCGAGCCGCGGCATAGGGGGCGTTCCAGATCTCCGGGAGCATCAGCAGCCTGGGCTTGGCCCGCCCGTGTGCGGGTTGCAGCGCCCGCTCCAGCCAGGTCTCCGCCTGGTGGCGGTTGGCGGCGGGATCCTCGCCGGCGGTGAGCTGCACCAGCGCCACCGGGAGGGTCTGGGGTGGGGAGTGGATGGGGCGTGCCGAACTGCTGGTGGCTGGGAGCTTTGCGGTGGGGTTGGTGGGAGGTTGTGGGGCATCGGCGATGGCCCCCATCTGGTTCCCGCCTGTGGTCGACCCTGCCGAGCCCCCTGACCCCGGCAGACCCGCGCGCTCCAACCCCGCCAGCCTCGCCGCCCCCAGAAGTTCTTCGATCACCTCCATCGCCTCGGCCACCGTGGCGCAGGCCATTACCCCATCCCCCAGGCTGGCGAAAAACACCAGCCAGGCCGGCGGCGTGGCCAGCAGCACCAGGGGGCGCCCTGCCTTCAGGGCATGGGCCGCCTCCGCCGCCGTGCCCGGCCCCCCCGCGCCACACACCACCACCACGTCGCTGCTGAGGGCGTTGATCACGTTGCGGCCCTGCCCCAGTCCCGTGAACAGCGCCACATCCACCGCTGCCGTGGTCTCGGGGTCGTGGCGCCGGCTGCCGTTGTCGGGGAGCACCCCCACCACCAGATGCCCCTCCACCGCCATCGCTCCCGCGCAAGCCGCCCCCATCACCCCCACGGAGCGCCCCCCGCTGAGCAGGGCCCAGCCCTGGCGCGCGATGGCGCCCCCTAGCTCTTCTGCCAGGTGACGATCGGCGTGGCTGGCGCCTTCGCCGGCGCCCATCACGCCGATCAGGGGTTTGCGGGGTGGGGGCATGGGGGGTTCAGGCTGGGAGTCCGCTCCACCAGGGTGTGGGCGCCGATCAGACCATCGGCCAACCCGGTCTGCCTGGATCAACCCCTGGCCCGATCTTGGGAATGGGCGCGGGCTGGCAGGACGGCGGCTTCGCGGGGAATCGGGCGGCAGGAGTAGAGATGGCTGGGCTGGAGGTCGTCCCCGGTTTCGACCGAAGTCTAGCTAGGCTAAGACTTAGTTTACAAGGGCAGCCCATGGAGGTGGTGAACATCCACCAGGCCAAAACCCATCTCTCCCAGTTGCTGCTGGAGGTGGAGCAGGGCAAGGAGGTGGTGATCGCTCGCTCGGGCGTGCCGATTGCGCGGCTGGTGGCTTGGCGGCCGCCCACCCAGGCCGTGGCATCCCCTGGCGCCATGCGCGGCCAGATTGCGATAACTGAGGATTTCGACGCTCCCCTCGACGGGCTGTTTGAGGCCTTGCAGTGACGCGGCTGCTGCTCGACACCCACCTGTTGCTGTGGTGGCTCAGCGACGATCCGCGCCTGCCTGCGTCGGTGGTGGAGCGGGTGCGGGCCCCGGGGACGGAGGTGTTCGTGAGCCAGGCCTCCCTTTGGGAAATGGCGATCAAGGTGTCGATCGGCCGCCTGCGGCTGGATCTGGCAGAGCTGGAGCGCCAGGTGCCCTTGCAGGGCTTTCGTTGGCTCCCGATCCGCAACACCCACCTCCTGGCGGTGGCGGAGCTGGAAGCCCAGGGCGCCCACCGGGATCCCTTTGATCGTCTGCTCATCTGCCAGAGCCGGGTGGAGCCGATGCTGCTGCTCACCGGAGACAGCCAGCTGAAGGGCTATGGCGCCACGGTGATGGGGGTGGGGTAACGATTGGCCATCCGCGACGCTCGCGACAAGCACAACGCCTTCAGGCCCCCGCCACTCCCCCGCACCCCATCACCACGCCCATCGGAATGTTGGGGCTTTCCGGATTCACCTCCACCCTCTGCCGCTGGGGCCGCAGCCCCAACCCCATCGCGCCGGTGAAGCAGCGGCAGTTGGCGACGCGCAAGTGCTCCGGGATGCGGAGATGCACGACGCCGCTGAGGTGGGGCCAAAGGAAGCCATCGGGCCCCGCGCCCCATCCCTGCTTCAGCCAGCCCCCTCGCACACCGCCTTCAACCACACCACATCTAGCGTCCATTTCTGAGATTTCTTCTACACCCCGCGAAAGACACCCACCCCCCTTCCACGTCCCGGCCGCCCCCAGCTTCGAACCAGCTCCTGGTCAGGCTCCAGAGTGGGGCCATGACCCACCCTTCCCCGCGCCCCCGCCTGGTGGTGCTTGATGGCCACACCACTAATCCGGGCGACCTGTCCTGGGCACCGCTGGAGGCACTGGGGGACCTCACGGTGCATCCGCGCACGCCCCGAGAGCGGGTGGCCGAGCGCATCGCCGATGCCGATGTGGTGCTCACCAACAAGACCCGCCTCGATGGCGAGCTGCTGGCGGCCGCGCGGCGGCTGCGGGGCATTGCCGTGCTCGCCACGGGCTACGACGTGGTGGATGGTGTCGCCGCCCGCGGTCTCGGGATCCCGCTCTGCAACGTGCCGGAATACGGCACAGCTTCGGTGGCCCAGGCGGTGTTCGCCCTGCTCCTGGAGCTCACCAACCACACCGGCAG
>JBIIJA010000293.1:0-3554 GCA_044234195.1 Cyanobium sp.
GATCGAGCGGGAGCTCAGCAAGGAGCAGATCCTTGAGCAATACCTCAACTATGTGTATCTGGGCTCCAGCGCCTATGGGGTGTCGGATGCGGCCTGGGTGTATTTCTCCAAAACGCCCGATCAGCTCACCCTGCCGGAAGCGGCCCTGATCGCCGGACTGCCCCCGGCGCCCACGGTGTATTCACCGCTGGTGAATCCAGAGCTGGCGCTGAAACGGCGCGGCATCGTGCTGCGGCGCATGCGGGAGGCGGGCTTCATCGACGATCGCCAGCTGATGGAGGCCAACGAGGCCCCCCTCGGGCTGAAGCCCTCCGAACCCAAGTATTTCGTCAACCCAGCTCCCTGGTTCACCAGCTGGCTGGAGCAGGAGCTGCCGAAGGTGCTCACCAAGGAGCAGCTGGAGGTGGGGGGGCTCACGGTGCGCAGCAGCCTCAATGCCAAGTGGCAAGCGGAGGCCCAAGCCGCCGTTCAGGCCCATGCCAGTGCTGGCATGGAGGCGGCCCTGGTGTCGATGGAGCCCGGCACGGGGTTGGTGCGGGCCATGGTGGGGGGGCTGGATTGGAATCGCAGCCAATTCAACCGGGCCACGCAGGCCCTGCGCTCCCCGGGGTCCACCTTCAAGCTCTTCGCCTACACCGCGGCCCTGCGCTTTGGCATGACGCCGGAGGACACCATCAGTGCCCGCACCCGTTGCTACCGGGATGGCTGGCCGCCGAAGCGGTTTTGCATCCCGGGCACCGGAGGTGCCATCACCCTCAAGGACGCCATCACCCGTTCGGTGAACCCGGCGGCGGTGGCCACGGCGGAGAAAGTGGGCTACCCCCGAGTGATCGATACTGCCCGCCGATTGGGCATCACCGGGGACATCGGCGAGTACCCCGCCATGGTGCTTGGCTCCAATGAAAAAACCGTGCTGGAGATGACGGCGGCCTACGCGGCGATCAACAACCGGGGCCTCTATGTGGCGCCCACCCCCTTTGAAGAGATCCTTGGGCCCGATGGCAAGCGTCTCTACAGCCGGGCTCTCAAGGCCAAGCCTCCCCGTCAGGCGGTGAGCAGCGATGTGGCGGACGCGATGACCTACATGCTGCAGAGCGTGGTCAACAACGGCACCGGCACCGGCGCGGCCCTTCCTGATCGGCCCGCGGCCGGCAAGACAGGCACCGCCGAAGGGGCCCGGGATCTCTGGTTCATCGGCTCGATTCCCCAGCTCACCACGGCCATCTGGTATGGCTACGACCAAAACTGGAAAACCGGCAGCAGCAGCGCCCAGGCCGCCTATGCCTGGGGCTCCTACATGCGGAAAGTGAGCAAGGATCTGCCGGGCAAAGAGTTCCCACCGAAGCCAGAGCTCAACAGCAAGTTCATTCCCTTCGTGCCTCCCAAGGACAAAAGTGCCGCCAAGGGAAGCGCGTCCCGGGAAGCCCGTTGGGATGGTCCTGACATGGTGGATCCGGCCCAAGGGCTGGGCGAGCCCGAGCGGCGCTGGGAGCCCCCCACCACCGAAACCCCCAATCAGGGCCGCACCTGGGAGCCAGAGGAGCCCCGCCGTTGGGAACCTCAGGCTCAGCCCGCAGCTCCTGCGGCTCCGCCGACATCCAGCCCCCCACCACCTGCCTCCGCCGATGCCCCCGCCAGGCCGGGGCCTGCAGCAGAGGCGCCTGCTCCCATCGCACCGGCGGCTCCGCTGCCGCCGGCCCCACCACCGCCCATTCCACCGCCCATCTCACCACCACCTCCGCCGCCCCCGCCTTCCCCCTGATCCACCAGCACGGCGGCATAAAAGCCATCGCCGCCGCCCACTTGGGGCCACCATTGCTGTTCCTGGAGGAGCAGCCACTGGGGGTGGTGCTGGAGGGCAAGGGCCACCCTCTCTTGGTTTTCCTGGGGATGCACGGTGCAGGTGGCGTAAACAAACCGTCCCCCGGGGGCCAAGAGGGGAGCCAGGCCCTCCAGCAAGGCGTCCTGAAGAGCCACCAGCTCGGACACCGTGGCAGGGGTTTGGCGCCAGCGGGCATCGGCATGGCGGGCCAGGGTGCCCAATCCAGAGCAGGGCGCATCCAAGAGGATGCGATCGAAGTGCTTGCGCCAGCCTGGCTGCTGGACCAGCAAGGTGCTGGCCTCGGCCGCCAAGGGCTTGAGGGACGTCAACCCCAGTCGCTCCGCATTGGCGCTGAGCCGCTTCAGCCGTGCCGCTGAGCGGTCGACGGCCCACACCTCCCCCCGATCCCCCATGCGCTCGGCGCAGTGGGTGGCCTTGCCTCCTGGTGCGGCGCAGGCATCCAGGATCCTTTCGCCCGGCTGGGGATCCAGGAGGGGCGCGATGCGTTGGGCCTGCCGGTCTTGCACGCTCCAGTGCCCCTCGGCATAGCCCGGCAGGGCCCGCAGGTCGCCTGGACGATCCAGGAGGGTGATCCCCTCGGGCCGTTCGGGCAGGGCTTCAGCACGCACGCCGGCCTCTGCCAGGTGGGCGATCAGGGTGGCTGAATCGGTGCGCAGGGCGTTGACCCGAAGGTCGAGGGGAGGAGGGTCGTTGCAGGCCTGCGCGAACACCTCCGCATCCCCTGGGCCGCGCCAGCCCAGCAGCTCTTGCGCCAGCCAGAGGGGCAGGGAGTGGCGCAGGGCCAGGGAGGTTGCGGCGTCCTCTGGCAGGGGCAAACCCTGCCAGGGTTCGGCGGCGTCGGGAAGGCCCTCCCGCGAGCGAAGCACCCCGCGCAACAGGCCGTTCACCACGGGGGCTAGCCGCTCCAGGCCGCCTTCGCGGGCCAGCTGCACCGTGGTGCTCACCGCCGCGGAGGGCGGCACCCGCTGCAGGAAAAGGAGTTGGTAGAGCCCCACGTGCAGCAGCCAACGGAGCTTCGGCGGTTGCCGACCAGCCGCCACCCGCCCCCGGGCGCTGATCCAGCCATCGAGCAGGGCCCTTTGGCGGATCGCGCCGTAGGCCAGATCGGTGGCCAGGGCACGATCGCGAGCCGAGAGCTGGGCCTGTCCCAGAGCTCGCTCCAAGGCAGCGTCGGCATAGGCACCGGCGGCCACGGCCTGCAGCACGGCCCAGGCCAAGCGGCGCGGTGCCAGGCCGGCGGTCTGCTGGGCGGTGGGGCTCCCCAAGGGCGCTCAAATGAGAATCCCTGTCCTAGCGCCCCATGATGTGCTGCTCTCCCGTCAGTTGGGTCAACGCATGGCCAACCCTTGGGCCCCACCAACGGTGGGGGCCCAAGGGAAGCCGACCCTCTCCGTCCACCGGAATGCCCTCCTCGCGCAGGAGCTCAGCTTGAATCCAATCGCTGCCCTCTCGGGCCAGGCTGAGGCTGATGCGCCCCTGCGCGTTCACCACCCGATGCCAGGGCAGATCGGAGGGCAAGGGAAGGCGGCGCAAGGCCCAGCCCACCTGACGGGCGCAGCCCCAGGCACCGATGAGCTCAGCGATCTGGCCGTAGGTGGCCAGCTGGCCAGCGGGAATGAGGGCCACCATGGCGTACACACGCTGATCAAAGGTGGGCTCCACGGCGGGAGGCCTGCATCGTCGAACGACCATCCTCCGCTAATCCCCTAAA
>JBIIJA010000294.1:0-3541 GCA_044234195.1 Cyanobium sp.
TGATCTCCGCCCTTGGGGCCACCAAAGTCTTTGACGAGGTGTTCCTGATGACCCAGGGCGGTCCGGCCGACTCCACCCGCACTCTGGTGTACTACGTCTATGACCAGGCCTTTGGCGAACTGGAAATCAGCTATGCCTGCACCGTTGGCTTGGCTCTGTTTTTGATCGTGCTGTTGCTCTCCCTGCTGCGCTCGGCCCTCCCTGCCGATCGCCCACTGGGATAACCCATGCGAAGGTGAAGATGTCTCGGCTTCACGATGTGTCCCCTAGCGCTTCCATTGGCATCGTGGGTGGAGGGCAACTGGCCTGGATGCTGGCGAGAGAGGCCCAAAAGCTTGGTGTGGAGCTGCATGTGCAGACTCCTGATCCTCTGGATCCGGCTACCCGAGCTGCATCCAGCGTTGTGCTCGGGAGTCTCGACGATGTCGAGGCCACCCGAGCCCTGGCGGAACGGGCCCAGCGGATCAGCTTTGAAAACGAGTGGGTGCCTTTGGCGGAGCTAGAGCCGTTGGAGAGGGATGGGATTCCCTTCCTCCCGACCCTCTCCTCCCTCGCGCCCCTGCTGGACAAGCGCAGCCAGCGGCAACTGCTCAACCACCTCAACCTGCCCACTCCCCATTGGGCGCCGATGGAGGCTGCCGAATCGCCATCCCCCCTCCTGGGCAGCCATGGAGAGGCCCTGGGGGGAGAGGGGCTCCTGCCCGACGAGGCGACATTGGATTGGTGGCCTTCCACCATCGCGAGTTCCCCTGCCCCTTCAGGGCCCCGTCTCCCCAATGGCTTGGTTTTTCCAGTGATGGCCAAGGCCATCAGCGGTGGCTACGACGGCAAAGGCATCTGTCTCTTGGAGGATCAGGCCGCCCTCGAGTCCCACCTCGCCCATCACAAGAGTGAAGACTGGATCCTTGAGGAGCATGTGCCCTTTGAGATGGAATTGGCCCAGGTGGTCTGCCGCGACCAGCTCGGGCAGGTGCGGTGCTTCCCCTTGGTGCAGACCCACCAGCGCGATCAGGTGTGCGATTGGGTTCTGTTTCCTGCCCCAGTCTCCCACGCGGTGGAAGCCTATGCCCGCAATGTGGCGATGTCGCTGGTCACCTCTTTGAACTACGTGGGGGTGATGGGCATTGAGTTTTTCTACGGAACCCGCGGGCTTCTGGTGAACGAGATTGCCCCCCGGGTGCACAACTCCGGACACTTCACGCTCGAAGCCTGCCGCACCAACCAGTTTGCCCAGCAGATCCGCATTGTGGCCGGTTTGCCAATGGGCCTGACCGACCCTCGTGTGGATGGGGCTCTGATGGTCAACCTTCTTGGCTTTGGAGCTGCCGAGAGTTCAGAAACCAAGGCTGACTATCAGGCCCAGCGTGCCGCCCTGGAGGCCATGGAAGGCGCCCGGTTGCACTGGTATGGCAAATCCCCAAGACTCGGACGCAAACTCGGCCATGTGACCTTTGTGCTCGAGTCTGAAGGGGCGGAGCACCGCCAGGAGGAATGCGCTGCCCGGTTGGCGAACGTGCGTGCCCTCTGGCCCTGGCCCACGGCGATGGATGGCCATCCCATTGACGCGGCAGATCCTTTAAAATTTCAATGAACTGCTGTGTTGGTGACTGCCTTTCACAGTTTTCTGATCTGACTCCTTTTTCGACTTGGGGAGTCTGCGGCGATGGCAACGTAAGCCGGCCCTGTAGCTGGAAATGAAGCCCCGCTTTTGACTCCCCTTCTGGTTCCTCCAGGTCGAACACTGGGGCAAGACGGCACAGCGGTTCACCCCTATCGATATCGGTTTTCCTCCTTCGACTTTCCCCCCGCCAGTCGATCGAGCCGTTGTTGGAGGCCGTCACGATCCAAGGAGGTCACCACAAACACCTCCTGGGCCGTACCAGCACGGCGGGCGTTCACTTTGTGGCCTCCGGTGATCGGAGTGGACACCCTGAGGGAGAGCTGGGGTGAACGCCCTCGCACCCGGCTGATGGCTGCAGGCGTCACGGTGCTGATGGAAGGATCTTGGGCCAGCACTTTTAGTAGGGGGATGAGGCCCTCGATGTAAGTGCTGTGGGTGATCACCACGCGTCCCATGGGCCATCTCATCCAGGTTGGCAAAGGGTTCAGCTGAAGTCCAAAGGGGCCATGGTGAGCCCTTCTGCCCCAAGCTGCTGGTGGTAGAGCTCCCCCTGCTCCTGGGGGCCGCTCCAGACCACGGCCGCGCCCTCGCCATCGATCTGGTACGCCAGTTTCCAGGCCTGGTCGGGGTGCATGCCAGGGATGTACCGCACCAAAACCTGCACCACATGTTCGAACGTGTTCACATCATCGTCGAGCACGATCACCCGAACCCGTGGATAAGGAGTCTGCAGACCCTGGCTCTTCACTTGCCGTTCCGGAGTGGCCAGCGGCGAGCGCGTCATGACTGAAAAAGGTGGGCAAGGAAGGGATGGCTGGAGTTTAGTAAGCTGTTAGGCATGTCATCACTGCCACCATGCTGATCACCCTTGGTTGGGCTGCCCTCGCCGCCAGCTTTACCTTTTCGATCGCCATGGTGATCTGGGGTCGCAACGGTGACAACACCCTCAATTTCTGAGTTCTCCCCCCACGCCTCCACGCTCCTGGCCGTTTTGGCCTCGGCCTTGCTCCTGTTTGTCAGTGCGGGTGTGGTGTATCTCTCCGCTGTTGATTGGCGGGACCGTCGCCGCCGACGAGAGGACAAGCCTCGCAAGCCTTGAGCCTTCCCTTTCATGAGCGTGGCCTGCCAACAGACTGATCCTCTGACGGTGCTGGACCCAGGTGCCTTGAGCCTGGCGGCCAAATTGGTGGTGGCCCCCCCCATCCCCGCCGATCCAGCGGACTCCCCGTCCAAGGTGCTGGGAGATCTGCTCGATCTGCACCGCCAGACCCTGGCGGATCCCTCGCCTGCTTTTCCTTCCATCCCCCTCCTGGAGATCGGCAGAAAGCTGATGGGGCGCGCCTGGATGGGTCACGAGAGGGAATGGCTTCGCCAGGCTGCTGATCTTTGGCGCAAAGAATTGGTGGGTGACACCGTCACCTATGTGGTGAACCGCAATCTCAACGCCAGTAACCACTGCGTGTTGCGCTGCGGGTTTTGCGCCTTTCGTCGCTCCCCTGGTGAAGAAGGAGCCTTTCGCCTGAGCCGCTCGGAGCTCAGGGAGAAGGCCGCTCAGGCCCAGGCCCTCGGGGCCACGGAAGTGTGTCTGCAGGCTGGTTTGGATCTGGAAGCCCAGGGGGATGGACGCCATCTCGACTTCGCCTCTTCTCTCTTGGCGGATTTGAAGGACGCGGCACCCAAGCTCCATATGCACGGGTTTTCCCCACAGGAGTTGCTCTTCATCGCCCAGCAAGATCAGCTTCCGCTTCAGGAGGTGCTGCGGACCCTCCAACAGGCAGGTTTGGGCTCCGTTCCTGGAACGGCAGCCGAGGTGCTCACGCCCCGGGTGAGGCAACTGATCTGCCCGGAAAAACTCTCCGCCCAGGCCTGGGCGGCTGTGATGGTGCAAGTGCATCAGGTCGGACTGCCCAGCACAAGCCC
>JBIIJA010000020.1:0-13282 GCA_044234195.1 Cyanobium sp.
CTCGGGGTGGTTGGGATGGGTGTGCTCAATGCCTGCGTGGTGGGCATGGGCGTGCTGATTGCGGGCGTGAACGTGATGGGGGTCTGGTGGGCCGGTGTCGAGGGCATGGGACCGTGGCGGCTGGGAGCCCCTGCTGCGCCACTGCATCAGCACCATCACGGCTCGCCCGGCAAGGCACCCGCCAACCTGCTGGCCTACCCAACCCGCCAGCAGGCCCTCGAGCAGGCCCATCAGCTGGGCTGCAGCGGTGTCCATGCCATGGGTTCGCTCTGGATGCCCTGCGCTGAGCACCCTCGATAGACGTCTCCGTTCGACCCGGCCATCTACAGAGGATGGCCTGCCTCCCTGCCGGACCCAGAATGGAACTCACGGTTCCAGCGGGTCACTCCCTGGAGGCAACGAGGAAAGTCCGGTGGGGAGCAGGTTCGTCCTGATCCGAGTCCGGCGCTGTCCCGCAGCTGTGATGGGGGCTCCGGCTCCCTCAGTCAGAACGCTCGCCGTGCCCAGCCCACCCATCACCGGCGCGGACCGGACTCCTCGATGACCCCATCCCTTTCAGCCAGAACCCTGGCCCTGCTCGGCGCGGCCTCAGCCCTGGCACTGCTGCTCGATCAGCCGGCCCAGGCCCACGGCATCGCCCAGGGCGGCATCGCCGCCGGCTTCCTGCACCCGATCACAGGCGCCGATCACCTGTTGCTGCTGCTCGGCGTCGGTGCCGCCGCCAGCTGCATCGCTTTCCAGCTGCTGCTGTGGGGGCTGGCCGGTGCCATCGGCGGCGGCGTGTTCGGAGCGCTGGGCGGCACGCTGCCGGCCCAGGAGTTCCTGGCGGCCCTGGCGATCAGTGCCGTGGCCGTTCTGGTGCTGCGCAGCCTGCACGCCAAGCAGAGCCCCCAGCTGGGCGCCTGCGCAGGCCTGGTGGCGGCAGCGGTGGCGGTGCACGCCATGCTCCATGGCCTCGAAGCCCCGACTGATGGTTCCGCCACCCTTTGGTGGTTGGGGGCCTTCTGCGCCTCGGTGCTGGTGAGCGGCGGCAGCTTCCTGCTCCTGAGGCGCCTGCCGGTCGCCTGGACCCGAGGGGTGGCTCTGCTGCTCGCCCCGGCGGGCGGGGTGGTGGCGCTGGGGCCGATCGGATTGTTGATGCGCTGAACGGGCAGCTGGGATGGTTCATCAGCTTGGGGACGAGGTTCGCGATTCCTTGGATCCCTCTGCCCTGGCCACGCCCACCACGCCCCTGCAGATCCGCCCTTTTGAGGAGGCCGACTGGCCGGCGGTGTGGGCGCTGCTGGAGCCGGTGTTCCGTGCTGATGAAACCTTCCCCCACGACCCAGCCATCACTGAGGCCGAGGCCCAGCTGACCTGGGTGGAGCAGAGCCTGGCGGTGATGGTTGCCGTGGATCCTCCCGGGGCTGTGGTCGGCACCTACTACCTGAGGCCCAACTCCCTCGCCCTCGGAGCCCATGTGGCCAATGCCGGCTACGTGGTGGCGGAGCATTGCCGGCGGCAGGGGATCGGCAGCCGCCTCTGCCAGCACTCCCTGCAGGCGGCCAGGCGGCTGGGGTTCCGGGCCATGCAGTTCAACCTGGTGGCGAGCACGAACACCGCCGGCATCTGTTGCTGGCAGCGCAACGGCTTTCAGGTCGTCGGCACATTGCCGGGGGCATTCCTCCACAAGCGGCTGGGCTATGTCGATGCCCTTGTCATGTTGCAGGGACTCGTGGAGGGGCCCATGCCATGAAGGTGATACCCCTGCGGCTCCCCCATGGCGCCGATCTGCGTCGGGCGCTGGAGGTCTGGATGGGCGAGCAGCAGGAGCAGGCCGGCTGCCTGATCAGCGCCGTCGGCAGCCTGTCGCTGGCCCAGTTGCGCTTCGCCGGAGCGGCCGAGGCCACGGCGATCCACGGCGAGCTGGAGATCCTCAGCCTCTCCGGCACCCTCTCGCCCGATGGCGCCCACCTGCACATCGCCATCGCAGGCAGCAGCGGGGCTGTGATCGGCGGCCACCTCGGCGCCGGCTCGCTGGTGCGCACCACCGCCGAGCTGGTGATCGGCCTGCTGCCGGAGTGGCCTCACCCAACTGCTCAGCCGCCCGCTCCAGCAGGGAGAGGTTGGGGTCGTTAGGGGTCATGGTTGCAGCCGCTCCTCCAGCAGGGCCAGCGCCAGAGCCTGTTCACGGGCGCTGCCGCCGCGCACCGCGTCGAACAGGGCCAGCAGCTCCCCCAGAGCCGGGTTGCGCTCTGCCGCCTCAGGGACACTGGGATAGAGCGGGTGGAGGGTGATGCCGCGGGCGGTTCCCTTCTTCCACGGCCACACCGGTGGTGGGTCGCTGCCCGGCCGGATCTGCTCGCTGAGGGGGGAGGCGGCGTAGCCGGTGGGAACCCCGCGGCTGAGCCCGCCCTGCGTGGCCGGAAAGCAGTAACGGGCACCGTGCTGCACGAAAGCCCTCAGGGCGGCGCGAAGAACTGTGGGCTTGCCGGCCTCATCCTTGATCGCCAGCCTGGCGGCCACGGCACGCTCCACCGCCGCATGGGCCTCCGAGGCCGTCAGTCCCAGCTCAGCGCCGAGGGCCGCATAGGTGGGTGCCGGGCCTGGCTCCAGAGCCAGTCGCAGAAGCACCACCAGATCCTGGGGGCGCAGCACGAGCTGGGGATTGGAGGTTGAGCGGGCCACGGTCGCACCAGGCCATTCGGCATTCGCGAATAGCGGATATAGCCCCTCGGGCGTGGTCACTCCCGCCGCTGTTTCAGGTTGGCGGAGCAGCCGGCGGCAGCAACCGCTCGATCGCTTTCGGGGCCACGCCCACCTGCTGAGCGATCAGCAGCACCAGTTGCTCCAAACGAACGAGGCGCTGCTCCAGGGCCTGGAGCTCAGCGGTGCAGACCTTGCCGTCCGTAGCTCCCGTGCCCTTCCCAGCTGAGGGGGGGCTTGGTCTTGGGAGGGGGCAGCAGCAGGCCCACCATCAGATCTTTCCTGGGGCGCTTGGGCACCTTGATGCCCGACTGCGCGCAGAGCTCCTGAAGGGCGTCGTTCTTCAGGGCCAGCGGGTCTCACCAGAGAGTTTGGCAAGGGAAGCTGGACAGTTGGGGATCGGCGGTGAGCAGCACCAGACGGTCCAGTTCGGCCTGGGCAGCCAGCATGCGGTCAAACGGATCGCGATGGGGCTGGCTGTATCCGCCGGCCCGCAGCCCATGGGCCAGGGAGATCGGCAGCGCCTCAAAGCCATCGGCCTGCACCAACCCGCTTAGATCAGCGATGGCACCGCTCAGTTCGGGCAGCTTGCCCTGGTGGTGCTTGAGGCTGAGCTCCCACACTGTGGCCGCACTCACCAGCACTGGCATCGCGGGGTTGGTGAGCAGGTCGCGCACGGCGGTGGAGAGGCGCTCGGGATCGAACCACCACCACAGCAGGGTATGGCTGTCGAGCAGATAGGCGGCGTCACGGCTCATGGCTGCGGAGCCTCCGGCAGCAGGGGGCCGGATTCCCAGCTCTCCAGGTCACTGGGGTCCATGGGTTCGAGCAGCACGTTGGGCTGGCTGAGGGGGCCCCGGCTGCGCAACCGACCCGGGATGCGCTGGGGGGCGGGCGGCGCCAGGGGCATCAGCCGTGCCCAGGGCTTGCCCGCCTTGGCCAGCACGATGGTTTCACCGGCATGGGCCTCATCGATCAGGCGCGAGAGGTGGGTTTTGGCCTGGTGGACATTCACAACGCGGATTGGACCCACGCGCATGGTCACGACTCCCAGCAGTCTGATTAGTTTAGGTATGGGCTAAGTCCAATGGCTTCCCCGCGCCCCCCTTTGATCAGCCAGGCCCGTCACTCCCGCTTGCCGGAGCTGCTGCAGCGCAGCCAGCCTGCTGGTTGGCCAACGCCAAGAGGGCAGCCGCCGCTACAGGATCCTTTCGGAGGTCTTTGGGTTGGTGCGCCAGGGCGTGCTCGATGGCGCCCTGATCTCAGGCCTGGAGCTGGAGGAGGCAGAAGGACTGAACCACCAGGAGCTGGAGCTGCTACCGCTGGGGGAGCTCCCTCTGGCCCTGGCGTTCTGCCCCAAGGCGCCGGTGCTGGTGGGCGCTGCCCCCGGCAGGCCGACCCCAAAGGGGCGAGCCCCAGGGGGGCGGGTGGCGGAGGTGCTGGTGCCCGATCGCGGTGTGGTGCCCGGCCTGCGGTGGCTCCTGCGCGAGCTGGGGCTGCCCCTGCGCAGCGGCGGCAACAGCCTGCAGACCCCAGACGACTGGATCGACCGAATCCAGGGCAGCGCCCTGGCTCTGGTGGTGGCGATCGGGAGTCCGACACCTGGGCCTCCCTGCAGCGCTGGCCCCTGGGCCACGGGTCCCCGGCTTCCCGACCCCACAGTCCGGTGTGGCTGGCGCTGCCGGCCGACTGGCAGGAGCACCCGGTGCTGCGCCACACCGCCCGGGAGCTGGGCCGGAAAGACGCCGCGCAACAGCTGGAGGGCTGAAAGGTTGGGCCCCGTGCATCGAACCAAGACTTGCGGCCCCAAGTGCTTCTGGTGTACTGCCACCTCGCTTCCGCTAGGTGCAGACTGGCCGCAGCGTCCCCTCACCCCCATGACAGTCCCGCCGCTGCAGGCGGTGAAACCATGACCGCCCGCTTGGAAGACCTCAAGCCTGATGCCCAGGTCAGGAGCCTGGTGGGCCGCGAGGCTGTCCCCATCATCACGGCCCAGATGTTGGGCGAGGCCGCCCAGGTGGTGTACCGGGACGGCCAGGGCACGATCGATACCCAGATCCTGTTCCGCGACAAGGAAGCCGAGCTGGAGATCGTCTCCGGCGGCCGCAGGTGGAGGTGGAAGAGGGCGTTGGCGAACAGCATGGGCTGCCCAGAGAGCACCACCTTGAGGAGTCTCAACGCCCATGCCTGAAGCCGTCCTCGCCCCCGGGGCCCGCATCGAGTGTCGCAGTGCCGAATGGCTGGTGCGCAGCCTGGGCCGCAGCTCCGATGGCCAGCAGGTGGTTGACGTGGTGGGGGTCTCGCCGTTCCTGCGCGAGAAGGAAGCCCGCTTCCTGGTCGAGGTGGAGAAGGCCGCCGGCAGCTTCAAGGTGCTGCAGCCGGAAGACACGGCCCTGGTGAGCGACCCATCCCCCCGCTACCGCGACAGCCTGCTGTTCCTCGAGGCGCATCTGCGCCGGTCGGTGCCCACCGACAACGCCCTGGTTGTGGGGCATCGGGCAGCAATGGATGCCCTCCCCTATCAGCTGGAGCCGGCCGCCAAGGCCATGGCGATGCCGCGGCAGCGGCTGCTGATCGCTGATGCGGTTGGCCTGGGCAAGACGCTGGAGTGTGGCATTCTTTGCAGCGAGATGATCCGACGTGGGCGCGGTCGGCGGCTGCTGGTGGTGACCACCAAGAGCATGCTGGTGCAGTTTCAGAAGGAGTTCTGGACGCGCTTCTCGATCCCGCTGGTGCGGCTGGATTCCGTGGGCATCCAGCGGATCCGCGAGCAGATTCCCACCAATCAGAACCCCTTTCACTACTACGACAAGGCAATCGTCTCGGTCGACACGCTCAAGAACGACCGCGACTATCGCTTTTATCTTGATAACGCCAGCTGGGACATCATCGTGATCGATGAGTGCCAGAACGTGGCGGAAAGGACGCGCGGAGTCCAGAAGAGCCAGCGAGCCCGGCTTGCCGAACGGTTGGCGACGCGATCGGAGACGTTGCTCCTGTTGTCGGCCACGCCGCATGACGGCAAACCGGAGAGTTTCGCCAGCCTGATGAACATGCTCGATCCCACGGCGATCGCCGATCCGAGCAAGTACACCAAGGACGACATCAAGGATCTGTATGTGCGGCGCTTCCGCAAAGATGTGATCGCCGATCTGCGCAACAGCGTCAAGGAGCGCGACACCGCCGATGTGGAGTGTCCGGCGAGCGAGAAGGAGGAGCGGGTGTTCTCCCTGCTCAGGGATCTCAAGTTGCCCGACAGCGACGCCAAAGCAAAGGCTGGCCAACTGTTCAAGACCACCCTGGCCAAGAGCCTGCTCTCCAGCCCAATGGCGGCGCTGGAAACGGTGCGCAACCGGCTCAAACGCCTGGCATCTTCCACGACACCGGCCCCTGCTGATGAAGCAGCCCTGCAGGAACTGGAGCCCTTGCTCGCCGCCATCGGCCCGGCCGACTTCTCCAAATACCAGCGCCTGCTGCAGCTGATCCGCGCTGACTGGGGCTGGAACGGCAAGGACCCCAGAGACCGGATCGTGCTGTTCACCGGCCGGCGCGAAACCCAGCGCTTCCTGGTGGAGCACCTGGCCGCTGACCTGGGCCTGCCGAAAGCCGCCGTGGTCGGGCTCGATGGCGCCATGCCCGATGTGGAGCAGACCAAGGTGGTGGAGCAGTTCGCCCAGGAGAAGGAGGCGGTGCGGATCCTGGTGGCCACCGAGGTGGCCTCAGAAGGCCTGAACCTGCACTACCTCAGCCACCGGCTCGTGCACGTCGACATCCCCTGGTCGCTGATGACGCTGCAGCAGCGCAATGGCCGCATCGACCGCTATGGCCAAAGCCAGCAGCCACAGATCCGCTACCTGCTCAGCTGCTCCCGCAGCGAAGGGATGGGTGACGCCGAGAAGGTGCTGCGTCTGCTCAAGCGCAAAGATGAGAAGGCCCAGCAGAACATCGGCGATCCGGCGGTGTTTCTGGGCGTGTACGACGCCGTGGGCGAGGAGGAGGAGATCAGCAAGGCCTTCGAGAGCGGCACGGTGGAAGCGTTGGAGCAGCGCATGAATGCCAACGCCCAGCCCTATCTGGAGCAGGGCAGCGGCGACAACCTCTTTGAAGAACTCTTTGGCAGCCGGCCATCAGACGACGGGGATGCCTACGCCACTCCACCGCTGCAGGTGCAGCAGCGCCAGCCCTTCAGCTTGTTCCCCAACCTCTGGAGCTACGTGGACACGGCCTTGGAGGCGGTGGCCGAGCAGATGGAGCGCCGCGGTGAAAAGCTCGATCTGCGTGCGGATCAGGAGCAACGGCGCCTGGAGATCACGCCGCCCAGCGATCTGCAGCGCCGCTACGACCGCTACCCACGGGAGCTGCTGCCGCCACGGGGGCAGCGCCTGGTTCTCTCCACTGAAGTGGCGGCACTGCAGCGGGCCCTTGAGCAGAGCCGCCGGCAGGATTCCAGCCGGCCGGAGCTGGAATACCTCTGGGATCTGCACCCGCTGGTGGACTGGCTGGCTGATCGCGGGCAGATCACCTTCCAAAGGCATTGCGCACCCGTGCTTCAGCTGAGTGATGGCCTGGAGGCAGGCGAGGTGATGATGATGTTTCAGGGCACGATCCCCAACCAGAAGGGGATGCCTGTGGTGCAGGAGTGGGTGGCTGTGCGCTTCGCCGGAACGGGTCTGAATGTGGAGGCTGTGGAACCCTTTGAAGCTGTGGCCGAGCGGCTGCAGCTGGGCCGGAAGCCCTATGCCAACCCCAACGCCTCAATCCCCGAGCATCTGCGCAAGCAGCTGCCGTATGCGGTCCGCAAGGCCAACGACTACCTGATGAGCTGCGCCGATCGCTGGACGGCCCTCATGCAACCGGAGCTTCAGGCTCAGCGCGATCGCCTGAAGCGATTGCGAGGCCGCCAGGTGGAGCAGCTGCAGCTCAGCTTCGCGGCGGATCAACGTCCGCAGCAGATCAAGGAGAAGCGGCGCTTGGCGGAGCAGAAGGCGATCGACGTGCGCTTTGACGACCACGAACGCTTTGTGAATGAAGTGATGACCATTGAACCTGCCCCTTACCTGAAGGTGGTGGCGGTGCTGCACCGGGAGGCCTGAGATGGAGTGCCGCTCAGCCAGCGCCGCGCAGCTGTTCCCAGCAGCCCCGTGGGGTGAACAACGGCAAGGGTGGTTTGCTGCATGCAAGCACGCCTTGGTCGCCGGTCACGAACAGGTCGGCTTGGGCAAGCACGGCACTGGCCAGCACCCACTCGTCGTCGGCATCCACCAGCCCCAGATCAAGGGTCTGGGCGGGGCTGGGAGCGACAGGCTGCTCGCGCAGGAACTTTTCGATGGCGTCGACTTGCTGGGTGGGCAGTCGACCCTTGCGGCTGAGCACGTCGCGCAACTCAGCCAGCACCACCTCGCTTGTGACCAGGGTGTGCTCCGTCAGCACCAGTCGCAGCAGATCCGCGCACAGTCCGCGCGCCAGAAAGGCACTCACCAGCACGTTGGTGTCGAAGAAAACGCGCACGTTGTCTTAGAACACAGCCTTGCTCAAGAAACAGCCGAAAACACGTCGTCGTCGGTGAGCCAGCCGGCTTCTTCCCCAAAGGGCAGGGCGTGGCGGCGCAGGCGCTCAAAGCGCATCAGCTGCAGCTGGCGCCTGAGGGCATCACGCACGATCTCTCCACGGGAGCGACCGGTTTCGGCACAGGCTGCTTCCAGGCCCTGCTCCAGCTCCTCGTCGAGACGGATGGTGAGCGAACGGTTGTTCATGCACCACATTGTAGTGCCGCTCGTGCCTCCTTGGCTTCCTGCCCCTCTTTGATCATCCGCCCGCCCAGCCTTCGCCACAGCAAACCCTGACCATGGCCCTCCCCGGCATCAGCAACGCCAACGAGTTCTATTCCGCCCACTACCTCGAGAGCGTTCTGACGAACGACATCAAGAAGGTGCGCGAGCGCTGGGCGGACCAGGCCAGGGCCCAACTGGAAGCGGATCCAACCGCCGAGGTGAGCACCCAGGATGCGCGCTTCCGGGCGCTGCGCAGACCCTGGCAGAAGCTCAGGGAGGCGGAATTCGGGATCACAGTGGATCCCGCCGAGCGCCTGCGGCTGCAGCGTGAGCTGTTCTTCCAACCGCTCTGCGAGGCCCTGGGGTACCCCTACGCCCCCAAGCCCGAACCTGTCTTGATCGGCGGAGAGGCCTATCAGATCCCGCTTCTCGCGGAAGTCACCAACGCGAAGGGCGAACCCTGGCTGTGGGTGGTGGAGTGCTTCAACCCCAGCGATGAGCCGGCCGATCCGCTGGAGCTCACGATCGCGACCAGCTGGGCCTGCCAGATCAACGACCCCTCCCTGGGCCTCGTGCTGGAGGGGGAAACCTGGGAAGACCTGATCAGCGAGCGGATCTTCGCGCAGGAGATCCCGCCGCGCTGGGTGCTGGCGGTGAGCCGCGACCAGCTGCTGCTGATCGACCGCCAGAAGTGGGCGGCCTCACGGCTGCTGCGCTTTGAGCTCGACACGCTGCTTGGGGACAACAACCCTGATGCGTTGCTGGCAGCCGCCACGCTGCTGCACCGCGAGCACACCTGCCCCACGGGCGGCGGCACGCCGTTGCTCGATGAGCTGGATGAGAACAGCCACAAGCACGCCTATGAGGTGAGCGGTGATCTCAAGTACGCGCTGCGCCGCTCGATCGAGCTGCTCGGCAACGAGGTGATCCACTGGCGCCGCAGCAAGGGCGAGGGCGTCTTCAAAGGCAAGACCGACGCCGACCAGCTCACGCTCGAATGCCTCCGGTACATGTACCGGCTGCTGTTCCTCTTCTACATCGAGAGCCGGCCCGATCTGGGCTATGCGCCGATGGGCAGCGATGTGTATCGCCTGGGTTATAGCCTCGAAAGCCTGCGCGATATGGACACCGCAGAGCTCGGCAGCGAGGAAGACAAGGAGAGCACCTACATCAGCGATTCCCTAGATCGGCTGTTCCAGATGATCTGGGAGGGTTACCCTAAACGCGACGACGCCACAGCCCAGCTGCCGTTGGCCGATACTGAAGACCCCTTCCACGACAGCTTCCGGCTCACGCCCCTGAAGGCGCACCTGTTTGATCCCGAGCGCATGCCCACGCTCACGCGCGTGCGCTTCAGAAACCTGGTGCTGCGCGAGGTGATCGAGCTGATGTCGCTCACCAAAGAAGGCAAGGGCAAGCGGCGAGGCCGAGTGAGCTACTCGCAGCTGGGCATCAACCAGTTGGGCGCCGTGTATGAGGCCCTGCTCAGCTTCCGGGGGTTCTTCGCCGAGGAAGACCTCTACGAGGTGCAGCCTGCTCCGAAAAGGGGCAAAGCCGCCGCCAGCGACGACGCCGACGACTTCGAGGATGGTGACGACGAGGGAGACGACGACGAGGGAGACGACGACAACACCAAAGCCAGTGGACAAGCCCACGACGAGCTGGAGGTGGGTCACTTCGTAACCGAAGAGCAGCTCAAGGCCTACAAGGCCGAGGAGATCGTGCCCGATCCCGGCACCGGCAAACCGAAGTGCTACCCCAAGGGCAGCTTTATCTACCGCCTGGCTGGGCGCGACCGGGAAAAGAGTGCCAGTTACTACACGCCCGAATCGCTCACCCAGTGCCTGGTGAAGTACGCGCTCAAGGAGCTGCTGCCCGGCAAATCAGCGGCCGACATCCTGCAGCTCAAAGTGTGCGAGCCGGCGATGGGCTCCGCCGCATTCCTCAATGAGGTGGTGAACCAACTGGCCCAGAAGTATCTGGAGCTGCGCCAACAGGAAACCGGCAAGAGCATTCCCCACGAGCAGTTCGCTACCGAGCTGCAGAAGGTGAAGATGCGACTAGCCGATCAGAACGTGTTCGGCGTGGACCTCAACCCGGTGGCGGTGGAGCTGGCGGAGGTGAGCCTCTGGCTCAACAGCATCTTCACACCAGAGAACGGCCGAGCGTTTGTGCCCTGGTTCAGTCAGCAGCTGGTGTGCGGCAACTCGTTGATCGGTGCCAGGCGGCAGATCTATCGGGTGAGCCAGCTCCCCACCAGCACGGTACGTAGTGCCAAGCCGCGCAAGCCTTGGCATGAACACGCGCCTGAAGAGTTGGCGTGGGATGCGGACCTGCCGGAAGACGCCATCTTCCATTTCCTGCTGCCCGATCCGGGTATGGCGGCCTACTCCGACAAGGTGATCAAGGATCTGGAGCCCGAATCCATCGAGCGCTGCAAGCGCTGGAACAAAGCGTTTGTCGGTGAGCCATTCACCGAGGCCCAGGTCGCCCACCTGCTGCGGCTGAGCCAATTGGTGGATGCCCTTTGGAAAGATTGGGCAACCCAACAACAGCAACTGCGCGAGCGCACCACCGACCCTCTGCCGGTGTGGGAGGACCCCATCGGAGCCCAGGAGGGTGACTGGACACCGCTGAAGCTGAAAGACCGGATTCAGGAACAACAGGTGCAAGGCCGCGATGTTGCCAATACCAACGCGCGCCTGCGGTTGAAGTGGGCGATGGATTACTGGGTGGCCCTGTGGTTTTGGCCGATTCGCCAGGCGGGATCCCTCCCCAATCGGGACACGTGGCTATTGGAGCTGAGCATGATTCTGGGCGATCTGGAGCAGGGCGTGACTCCAGACCCGGGGCAGGGGAATCTGTTTGCTGATACGCAGCCCAAGCAGCTGGCGGTGGATTTCAGCGACAAGCATGGCTTTGTGGATGTGCAGAAGCTCAAGGCTGAATTCGAGCGGTTACAGCAGGTGGAAGCAGTGGTCAAACGCATTCGGCCGTTGCACTGGGATTTGGAGTTTGCTGATCTGCTGGTGAGCGGTAGTTTTGATCTGATCGTGGGTAACCCGCCATGGCTGAAGGTCACATGGGAAGAGAGCGGAGTCGTTGGAGACGTTGATCCTCTTGTTCTTTTAAGGAAGATTTCCGCCAGCGATCTAAATGTACGACGGTCATCGATATTCTCGTCGCATCCTGAACTAAAGCGCATATACCTTGAGGAATACGAAAGCCAGGCTTGTTCACAAGGTTTTCTCAATGCTCAGGCTAACTATTTCGCCTTGCAAGGTAGTCCGGCCAATCTTTATAAGTGCTTCATCCCTCAAGCATGGCGCCTCTCTTCATGCAGGGGAGTTCAAGGCTTTATACATCCGGAGGGAATTTATGACGACTCAAAGGGAGGTCTGTTGCGGAGCTTGGCGTACAAGCGGTTGCGCTTACATGCTCAGTTTCAGAATCAGAAGCGACTTTTTCCAATTGGGAACACAATAAAGTTCAGCCTGAATATCTATGCGCATCCGCAAGATGTTAATTTCTTGCATATCTCGAATCTGTTCCTTGAAAGAACCTTGGACTATTCATTCTCTCATGATGGTCAAGGAGAGATTGGAGGGATTAAGACGGCAGAGGGCGAGTGGAATGCCGAAGGCCACTTGGCGCGCCTCATTCACGTGAGAGAGCAAGAACTTGCACTATTCTCAAGTCTTTATGATGAGGAGGGTACTACTCCTTGCGAGGCGCGACTTGCGAGCCTTCATTCTTCCCAGCTCATAAATGTCCTTAGAAGTATCTCTAGCCACAAGACGAGACTTGGAGGCCTGACGGGCGGCTTCCTGGCAACTGAAATGTGGCATGAAACAAAAGCTCAGAAAGATAAGCTTATCCGCAGAGAAACCCAATTCCCGCTGACCCCGGATGATCTGATCCTATCGGGCCCGAATTTTAATGTTGCAGATCCCCTATATCAGACTCCCAAGCGGATCTGCAATACGCATAGAGCTTATGAATCCATTGACAAAACCCTCTCCCCGGGCGACTACCTGCCTAGAAGCAATTATTTCCCAACTTCTGACCACGGCAAATATAAATCTGAAATCCCACGCGTTCCATGGAATGCCACATGCCAAGTTACTGACTGCTACCGCGTGTTCTTCCGTAACATGCTTTCTCAGGAGGGGGAGAGGACTGTCATATCACACATTTCGACGAAGGGCTCGGCGCACATTAATGCGGTCTAGAGTATTGCCTTCAAAGAGACACGTGACCTGATAGCGCTACATCGATGCCCTGGGATGGGCCGCTGATCTGCACCGCCGCCAGCGGCGCAAAGAAAAGGAAGTCCCCTATGTGGCCCACCTGATTGCCGTCAGCTCGCTCATCTGGGAAGACGGTGGCGATGAGGACCAGGCCATCGCGGGCCTGCTCCACGACGCCATCGAGGATGCAGGCGTGAGCGATAGCCAGATCGCCGCCCGCTTTGGCGCCCGGGTGGCCCAGATCGTCCTCGATTGCACCGACACCACCGGTGCGGTGGAACCGGGAGGGATGAAAGAGCCTTGGCTCTTGCGCAAGACCCGCTACATCGAGCATCTGCAGAGCGCCTCACCCGATTCGCTTCTGGTGAGCGCGGCCGACAAGGCCCACAACGCCCGCGACATGGTGCTTGATGCCCGCAAGGACGCGGCGATGTGGACCAAGTTCAACGCCGGGCTGGAGGGTTCGGCCTGGTATCTGCTGCGGTTGCACCAGACCTTCTCCCATCGGCTGACGGGCAGCCGCTCGGTGGAGCTGCTGGGTGAGTCCGTGCAGGAGATCCTGGCCAGCGAGGCCTA
>JBIIJA010000296.1:0-3514 GCA_044234195.1 Cyanobium sp.
GTTGTAGCCCATCAGGCCGATGCGCCACACCTTCCCGGCGAGGGAGCCCAGGCCACCACCCACCTCAATGCCATGGGCGTCGAGGAGATGGCGGCAAAAGGCCTTCCCATCCACCCCCTCAGGAATCCGAACGGTGGTGAGGGTGGCCAGGCGGAGTGGTTCGGGTACATGAAGCTGCAGGCCAAGGCGCTCTAATCCTTGCCAGAGCCGCTCAGCCGTGCTGCGATGGCGGGCCCAGGCGCCTTCCAAACCCTCATCTGCCAGCAGGCGAAGAGCTTCCCGCATGCCGAAATTCATGTTCACCGGAGCGGTGTGGTGGTACACCCGATCGGTGCCCCAGTATTGATTGAGCAGGGACACATCCAGATACCAGTTGGGCACCTTGCCCTGACGGGCATTGAGTTTGGCCTCCGCACGGGGGCCCATGCTGAAGGGGCCAAGGCCTGGTGGGCAGCTCAAGCCCTTCTGGCTGCAGCTGTAGGCCAGATCCACCTTCCAGGCATCCAGAAAGAGCGGCACTCCCCCTAGAGACGTCACCGTATCCAGAAGCAATAGGCAGCTATATTTCTGGCAAAGATCGCCAATGCCCTCCATGGGCTGGCAGACCCCGGTGGACGTCTCCGCGTGCACCATGGCCAGCACGGCAGGCCGGTGGGTGATGAGAGCCTCCTCGAGCTCCTCCAAGCTGAAGGCCTCCCCCCAAGGCCGCTCGATCGTCACCACCTCGGCGCCATAGCGACCCGCCATGTCGGCCTGGCGCAGGCCGAAATAACCCATCACAGCCACCAGCACCTTGTCGCCTGGCTCCACCACATTGGCGATAGTGGCCTCCATCGCCGCGCTTCCGGTGCCACTCATGGGCAACGTGAGGCGATTGTCCGTTTGCCAGGCGTAGCGGAGAAGCTCCTGCACCTCGCCCATCAGCTGGATGTACAGCGGGTCGAGGTGACCGATGGGAGTGCGGGCCAGGGCGGCCAGCACGGTGGGATGGGCGTTGGACGGGCCAGGTCCAAGCAGCAGGCGACTCGGCGTGGCAATCGGCTCCAGATGAATCCTGTGGGCGCTATTGACAGGGGGCAGGATGGAGAGAGGAGCCAAAGTCCGAAGAGTGGGGTGAGGGCTGAGGTTAGAAAAAAGGTGGGAGGCGTCAGCGAGCGCGTACGTTGCTGGCGGCTAGCCCACGGCAGAGGTGGTTGAAGGGGGAAAGAATAACGGTTTGAAGGGTGGCCCGATCGGCGAGGCCCTCTTCTTGCAATTGCTCACACAGCACCTCACCGAGGAGAGCAATGCTGCGAACGGTTGGACCGGTAGGCACCCCGAGGCTCTTGTAGGTGTCATCCAATCCGTTCAGCACCCGTTCATCGAGCACGGTCACATCCCCAGCAATGAGGGCATAGCTGACATAGCGCAGGAAATAATCCATATCCCGCAGGCAGGCAGCGAGCCGTCGGGTGGTGTAGGCGTTACCCCCAGGAAGAATCAGCTCAGGATCTTCGAGCCAGAGCCGCTGGGAGGCCTCCCGCACGATCGTGGCGGCCTCCCGGTTGATGAGCTCAACAGCCGCCAGGCGCAGGGTCGATTCACTGAAGTAGGCGTTCAGTCGGTCGGCCGCGTCTCGATCGAGATAGCGCCCAAGCTGGTCGTAGCGGCCGATCAGCTGGCTGATGGCATCGCGCATGGTGGGATCGACGCACTGGAGCGGAAGGTAGCACTCTCTTTCCAGCCAAATGCCTGTCAGGAGGGGGATTTTCGCCAAGTTGACAGAAACGGTTACGGAGCCGCTTGGTCACTCGGGAGCCCGGGGCCCAGCCCGCCACCGCCCCAGGCGGAGTGGAAATTGGTGTCGAAAGATACAAGGACAAGGCAGGCCCCTCCTTACGGTCGGCCTCGCCTGCGACTCAGGCACCCCCTCAGCCCTGGGCACACTTGCCTGTGCTGTGGGCACCGCCCTTCCGACAGGGCACCTTTCCTCCCTGCTTTTTCTATGGCCCAGACCGCACAGGATGTTCTCCGCCGGATCAAGGACGAGGGGATCGAGCTCATCGATCTCAAGTTCGTCGACCTCCATGGCAAGTGGCAACACCTCACCGTCTGTCAGGACCTGATTGACGAAAGCGCTTTTACAGAGGGAGTGGCTTTCGATGGCTCCTCCATTCGCGGCTGGAAGGCCATCAACGAATCAGACATGGCCATGGTGCCCGATCCGAAAACCGCCTGGATCGATCCCTTCTACAGCCACAAAACCCTGAGCTTGATCTGCTCGATTCAGGAGCCCCGCAGCGGGGAGCCCTACAGCCGCTGCCCCCGTGCCCTGGCTCAGAAGGCCCTCAACTATCTCTCCTCCACAGGCCTGGCGGATACGGCGTTTTTCGGTCCTGAACCCGAGTTTTTCATCTTCGACGACGTTCGTTACAAGAGCAGCAACGGTGGCAGCTTCTATCTGGTGGATTCCATTGAGGCCGCCTGGAACACAGATCGCATTGAGGAAGGCGGAAACCTGGGCTACAAAGTGTTACTGAAGGAAGGCTATTTCCCGGTCGCCCCGAACGACACACTTCAGGACATGCGCTCAGAAATGCTCCTGCTAATGGGCTCCCTTGGGGTTCCGATTGAGAAACAACACCACGAAGTCGCCACCGCCCAACATGAATTAGGAATCAAGTTTGCCGAACTGATCAGCGCGGCAGACAATGTAATGATCTATAAATACGTCGTGCGCAATGTGGCGAGAAAGTATGGAAAAACGGCCACCTTCATGCCCAAACCCGTCTTCGCCGACAACGGCAGTGGCATGCATGTGCACCAAAGCCTCTGGCGGGATGGGCAGCCCCTGTTCTTCGGGGAAGGCACCTACGCCAACCTCTCACAAACGGCTCGCTGGTATATCGGCGGCCTGCTCAAGCATGCGCCCAGTTTCCTGGCCTTCACCAACCCCACCACCAATAGCTACAAGCGCCTGGTGCCTGGCTTCGAAGCACCTGTGAACTTGGTCTATTCCCAGGGCAACCGCTCCGCCGCCGTGCGCATCCCCCTCACGGGCCCCAATCCGAAGGCCAAGCGCTTGGAGTTCCGCTCAGGCGATGCCCTGGCCAACCCCTACATCGCCTTTGCAGCCATGTTGATGGCCGGTTTGGATGGCATCAAGCACCAGATCGACCCTGGCGATGGCACCGATGTGGACCTCTTTGAACTCTCCGCCGAGGAGCTGGCAAAGATTTCCACGGTGCCGGCCTCCCTCAACGGAGCCCTGGAAGCCCTCGATCGCGACAAGGACTATCTGCTGGCTGGGGGAGTCTTCACGGAAGATTTCATCAACAACTGGATTGCCCTGAAATACGAGGAAGTGCAGCAGCTCCGGCAGCGACCCCACCCCCACGAGTTCACCATGTATTACGACGCATAGTTGAGGCGAGTATCAAATCAAGCCCCTATTGAATGGGGCTTGATTTGATACAGTTTGTCCGATGAATTAAATCGCTCGAAGTTCGCAAAGAGGCTATATCAGCAACCCCAA
>JBIIJA010000298.1:0-3510 GCA_044234195.1 Cyanobium sp.
AAGGCAGCCCTCGGAGAGCACGCCTATCGCACCCCCGTGAGCTCCACCAAGTCGATGACGGGCCACCTCCTTGGTGGCAGTGGCGGGATTGAGGCAGTGGCTGCCGTTCTGGCGATCGGTCACAATGTGATCCCTCCCACCATCAACTACTCCACCCCGGATCCGGCCTGCGACCTCGATGTCGTGCCCAATACCGCCCGCGAGCACCCTGTCAATGTAGTGCTGTCAAACTCTTTCGGGTTCGGCGGGCACAATGTTTGCCTGGCGTTCCGCCGGATGCTCTGAATCCCTTCCCCTCTTCTGCCCCCCACACCTGTGCCAGCCATGGTCGTCGCCCCCACCACCTCCATCGAAAGCCTCTGCATCAACAGCATCCGCTTTCTGGCGGTCGACGCGATCAATCGATCCAACTCAGGCCACCCTGGCCTGCCAATGGGCTGCGCCCCCATGGCCTTCGCCCTGTGGGACAAGGTGCTGCGCCACAACCCGAAGAATCCCCTCTGGTTCAACCGCGACCGCTTTGTGCTCTCAGCCGGTCACGGCTGCATGCTCCTCTACGCCCTGCTGCACCTCACCGGCTACGACTCCGTCAGCTTGGAGGACATCAAGCAATTCCGCCAGTGGGGCTCAAAAACCCCTGGCCACCCCGAAACGTTTGAAACCCCTGGGGTGGAGGTGACCACCGGCCCCCTCGGGCAAGGCATCTCCAACGCCGTGGGCTTGGCCATCGCTGAAGCCCACTTGGCGGCGAAGTTCAACAAGCCCGGGACCACCCTGGTGGATCACTTCACCTATGTGCTCATGGGTGATGGCTGCAACCAGGAAGGCGTGGCCTCCGAGGCGGCCTCCCTGGCGGGCCACTTGGGCTTGGGCAAGCTGATCGCCCTCTACGACGACAACCACATCACGATCGACGGGAACACCAACGTTTCCTTCACCGAAGACGTCCTCAAGCGCTACGAGGCCTATGGCTGGCATGTGCAGCATGTGCCCGATGGCAACACCGATGTGGGGGCCATCGTGCGCGCCCTGGAGGCCGCCAAGTCCGTCACCGACAAGCCCAGCCTGATCAAGGTGACCACCACCATTGGCTACGGCTCTCCCAACAAGGCCAACACCGCAGGCGTGCATGGCGCTGCCCTCGGTGCGGATGAAGCCGAGCTCACCCGCAAAGCCCTGGAATGGACCTACGGCGACTTCGTGGTGCCCGAGGAGGCCTACGAACACTGGCGCCAGGCCATCCAGCGGGGGGCCGCCTCGGAAGGCGACTGGAACGCCACCCTCGCGGCCTATCGCCAGGCCTACCCGGCTGAAGCGGCAGAATTTGAGCGCCTGCTCAGGGGCGAGCTTCCTGAGGGCTGGGATTCCACCCTGCCCACCTTCACCCCTGCCGACAAGGGCCTGGCGACCCGCCAGCACTCCTACAACGCCCTCAACGCCTTTGGGCCCAAACTTCCCGAGCTCATCGGCGGTTCCGCCGACCTCACCCACTCCAACCTCACCGACATCAAGGGGGAGGCCAGCTTCCAGAAAGGCGGCGAGGCCAACCGCTACCTCCACTTCGGCGTGCGCGAGCACGCGATGGCTGCCATTCTTAACGGCATTGCTTATCACAACAGTGGTCTGATTCCCTACGGGGGAACCTTCCTGGTCTTTGCCGGCTACATGATCGGCGCCATGCGTCTCTCCGCCCTCAGCGAGTTGGGGGTGATCTATGTGCTCACCCATGATTCCATCGGTCTCGGGGAAGATGGGCCCACCCACCAGCCCGTGGAAACCCTGGCCAACCTCCGCGCCATCCCCAACCTCCTGGTGATCCGGCCAGGCGATGGCAACGAAACCATGGGGGCTTACCAGGTGGCCGTAGCGAATCGCAAGCGGCCCACGGTGTTGGCCCTGAGCCGCCAGGCCATGCCCAACCAGGCCAATTCCACCGCGGCCGCTGTCGCCAAAGGTGGCTACATCCTGGAAGACAGCAATGGAACTCCCGATCTGATCTTGATTGGGACGGGCACCGAGCTGGATCTCTGCGTAAAGGCCGCCGCCCAGCTGCGTGGCGAAGGCCACAACGTGCGGGTGGTGTCCATGCCCTGCGTCGAACTCTTCGAAGAGCAGAGCGCTGCGTATCGCGACAGTGTGCTGCCCGCAGCCTGCCGCAAACGGGTGGTGGTGGAAGCCTCCAGCTCCTTCGGGTGGCACAAATACACCGGCCTGGATGGCGCTGCCGTTTCGATCGATCGTTTCGGTGCCTCCGCACCTGGCCCGATCTGCATGGAGAAGTTTGGCTTCACCGTGGACAACGTTGTGGCAGCTGCGAAGTCGCTGGGTTGACACTGAAATCGCTGATAAAGTCAGCCTGATTGCCTTCCTAATGAGTGCCTGAATCCACTCTCCAATCAGCAAGCCAGTACATCCTTGGCCGGCTTGCTGATTTGCCGCGGCGCACAGGCTTGACGGCAAATGCCGCCTTGTCACTGTTCGTCTTTGCGGTGCTGTCGATGGGGGGCTTCATGTTTTTTCATAGCCTTTCAATTGACGATGAACTTGGGCTATTCAACGAAGACCCCTGGAATCTTGCCTATCAGGGTCGCTTTCTCATTGCGGCTTACTACGCAACTACGAAGGGTGTGATTCCCCTGGTTCCGCATTTGCTGCTCGCGGCTTGTTACGTCGCTTCCTATTGCTTAATTTTAGACTTACATCGCCTGAAGCATAGCTGGCGCACGCATTTAGCCTTTCTAATATTCATTCTTTTCCCCACAAATTGGTTAAGTCAAGAATTCGCGGGTGTCGCCGCAGTCTTCGGTATCGGCATGCTGGCCACCTGCCTGGCAGCCATTTTAACTGACGCCCAGCTTTCTGAGGAAAGAGAGCCTCTCCCATTGTGGCGCTGCCTATCGGTGGGACCCATCATGCTGCTCGTCCTTGCCATCTCAGGATTTCAATCCCTGCTCACCCTTTATCTCGCGATCGGCGTCGGCTCCACACTTTTCAAGGCGTCCTCCGAGCATCAGGCTTGGCAAGGGAAAAAAGCCATCTTCTCATTAAGAACCACATTGCTGGCCTGGCTGATTCCAGCCGTAGCGGCCGCCGGGCTGCATACGCTCCTCTTCAGGTTGTTGTTGAAGTTACATCACGTACAACCGCGCCACATTGGCATGTATTTCAAGAGTCCATACTTCATGCTGAGAACAGAACCTGCAACCTACATTTTTGGCAACCTAGAACAACTTTTACGCACTTATTTCACTCCAGGTTATTTTTATGGGCACAGACTATTTGCATTGCCTTTACTCCTGATTGGCGCCATTGTCTTCGTGTTGTCGATCCGTCGCAGCCCAGGAAGACGCCAAGCCTTGCAAGAGACCTTCTCCTTGCCGAGGGGTTGGCCTGCAATGATCAGCGTTCTGCTTCTCCTCCTGAGCCCACTTCTTCTCAATGTGATTTCCAAGCCTTACAGGATCCCAATGCGGGCCCTGATGGCCCTCCCCTACGTTGCTTGGCTCCCCT
>JBIIJA010000351.1:0-3034 GCA_044234195.1 Cyanobium sp.
GGCTCATCAAAGTTGAGCAAGCCACGATCGCGCAGCACCTTGGTGAAGAAACGGGAATAGAGCAGATGTAAAATTGCATGTTCAATACCCCCCACATATTGATCCACAGGGAGCCAGCGATTCACGGCTTCCTTGCTAAAAGGAAGCTGATCATTCCCTGGATCGGCATAACGGAGGTAATACCAGCTTGAGCACATGAAGGTATCCATCGTGTCCGTTTCGCGCCTTGCGGGCGCGCCACAGCTCGGGCAATTCACCCTTTGCCACTCCTCGAGTTGGCCCAGCGGGGATCCTCCCCGCCCCTCCAAGGCGACGCCGGTGGGGAGCAGCACCGGAAGCTGATCGGCCGCCACCGGCACATCGCCGCAGTGGGGACATTGCACCATGGGGATCGGGCAACCCCAATAGCGCTGGCGGGAGATCAACCAATCCCGCAGGCGGTATTGGACGCGGGCGCGGCCCCATCCTGCGGCTTCCGCCTCAGCCACGATCCGCCCCTTGGCCTCCTCAGACGGGATGCCGTTAAACGCGCCGGAGTGGATGAGGACGCCAGCTTCGCTCCAGGCGCCACCGGCAAAGGCCGCGGGGTCGGCCCCCTCTGGCACAATCACTTGCCGGATGGGCAGCTCGTGCTGGCGGGCGAAGAGAAAGTCGCGCTGATCGTGGGCCGGCACGCCCATCACGGCTCCCGAGCCGTAATCGGCCAACACGTAGTCGGCAATCCACAGGGGGATCAGCTCGCCGCTGGCGGGGTGGCGCACCTGGGCCCCAATCGGCACGCCCCTCTTGGGGCGCTCTTCATTTGTGCGCTCCTGCTCACTCTCCCGGCCCACCAGATCGCAGAAGGCCTCCACCTCCAGCCTGTGCTCCGGGCTGGTGAGGGAGGGCACCAGGGGATGCTCAGGGGCCAGCACCAAATAGGTGACGCCAAACAGGGTGTCTGGCCGGGTGGTGAAGACGCTGATCGTGGCCCCTGTGGGGAAGCCATCGGCCCCCACCACGGGAAACTCCAGCTCAGCCCCGGTGGAGCGGCCAATCCAGTTGGCCTGCATGGTGCGCACCCGCTCCGGCCAGTGTTGGAGCTGATCGAGATCCGCCAGCAGCTGGTCGGCGTAGGCCGTGATCTTGAGAAACCATTGCCGCAGCTTCCTTTTTTCCACCAAGGCACCCGAGCGCCAGGAGCGGCCCTCCCCATCCACCTGTTCATTGGCGAGCACGGTCTGGTCCAGGGGATCCCAGTTCACCGTGGCTTCCCTGCGGTAGGCCAAACCTGCCTGCCAAAACTGAAGAAACAGCCATTGGGTCCAGCGGTAGTAGTCCGGCCGGCAGGTGGTCACCTCCCGAGACCAGTCGATGGAGAGCCCTAGGCGTTCTAGTTGGGCCCGCATCTGGGCGATGTTGCGCTCGGTCCACTCGGCTGGATCCACCCCCCGCTCGATCGCTGCGTTCTCCGCCGGCAATCCAAAGGCATCCCACCCCATGGGATGGAGCACCTGCCGGCCTTGCATGCGTTGCTGCCGTGCCACCACATCGGTGATCACGTAGTTGCGCACATGGCCCATGTGCAGGGTCCCCGAGGGGTAGGGGAACATGGAGAGGGCGTAGAAGGGCTCACCTGCCTCGGCTTGCTCCTTTGGGCGGTCGAGCTGTTGCTCCTGCCAGCGTTGTTGCCAGGCGGCCTCGATCTCCTGGGGCCTGTAGCGAGAGGGATCAGTCACGGGCGGCAGGGGAAACGCGAACCAGGGTTCCGGGCACTGGGCCCGGCTCCCCGATGGTGCCACACTCCCTTGGTGAGGGCCCGGGCTAAAGCAAGGCCCGCAACAGGGTGATCGCCTCCCGATTCACCATCACCAGGGGCTGATTCGCGCTTTGCCGCAGGGCCAGAAAGTGCATGTCTTGCCACTTGATGACCCCTTCCACCTCCTGCCCACCGCTGAGGCTGAGGTTCACCACCGTGCGCGTGCGGATCAGCTCCTGGATATGGCGCACACTTGGCAGGGACGTATCGAGCTTGGGAGCGCGGTTTTCAAAGAAGCTCTGCATAGGATCAAGGAAGTGTGCTTCGGGTGGCGAGCGGTATGCAATTCAGCAAGTATCAGGGGCTGGGCAATGATTTTCTCCTTTTCGACCTGCGGGGCTGGCCAACGGCGGTGGAGGGGTTGACCCCCCATCCTGATCTGGTCCAACACCTGTGCCACCGTCGTTTTGGCGTCGGGGCGGATGGGGTCATCCTGGCCCTCCCCCCATCATCGGACGCGGAGCTGAGGATGAGGATTTTTAACGCCGATGGCTCAGAGGCCGAGATGTGCGGCAACGGCATCCGCGCATTGGCGCGCTTTTTGGCCGATCGGGATGGCGATGGGCCGGGCCGGCGTTGGCAGGTGGAAACGGCTGCCGGAAGGATCGTGCCGGAATTGCTGGCGGATGGGCAGGTGCGGGTGGACATGGGGCCGCCGTTTCTGGAGCCGGAGACCGTGCCCACCCATCTGCCCACCGGCCCCGCGGGCCTGCCGCAGGGGGAGCTGGAGGTGCTGGGCCGCTCCTGGAGCGTGGCCGCAGCGGGCATGGGCAACCCCCATGTGGTGGTGCCCGTGCAGGATGTGGCTGCCCTCGATCTGGAGCAGCTCGGCCCAGCCTTTGAGGTGCATCCTGTGTTCCCCGCCCGCGCCAATGTGCACCTGGTGCAGGTGCTCAGCCCCACCCATCTATTGATGCGGGTGTGGGAGCGGGGAGCGGGGCCCACCCTGGCCTGCGGCACCGGCGCCTGCGCGACTCTGGTGGCCTGCCATCTGTTGGGCCTGAGCGAGCGTCAGGCACGTCTGGATCTTCCCGGTGGCCCCCTGCACATTGAGTGGGATGCCAGCAGCGGCCATGTGGTGATGAGCGGGCCAGCGGAACCGGTGTTCCATGGGGTGTTGGCCGATGCGATCGCCGAGGAGGTGGGGGCCTGGTTGGGCGATTCAGCGGTGGATGGGGCTCCCCCTGCCCCCGCTGCCGGGGCTGGGGTTGCGGCTTCCCCCCTTTTGGTTCCAGA
>JBIIJA010000368.1:0-2840 GCA_044234195.1 Cyanobium sp.
GGGCCTGCTCAATGTCTTGCTTGTCTTTTTCGATGTGCTCATCGATGCTTTTCATGACAGACGGCCGCGGGTACCGGCGGAAGTTCACGGGGCCTACCTTACGGGGCCCATCGGCAAAGCGCCGGCCCCATGTGCGCTGCTCCTGATGAACCAGTCCCCGCAAAAGGGACCCATACGGTGCTAACACGCTGCGCCGAAAGGGCCGTAGGCCGCGGAAGGCGCCTGCGGAGGCAAGGATCAGCCCAGACGCTCACTGAGGTGAAGCCACCGCTCTTCTGCCGAGTGGATGCGGGCGACCAACTCCGCCAAGTCCTGGCTGAGGGCCTCGAGTTCGCCAAAGCTCACCGATCCAGCCAAAGACAGCCGCTCCTCCAGGGCGCGGCGCTGGCTCTCCCAGAGGGGCAGATCCCGCTCCAGGGCCTCCAATTCCCGGTTCTCCTTGTAGCTGAGCCGCTGCGGGCCCCCTTGGCCCTTGGTGGCCTGGCCATCGGCAGCTGAAGGGAGGGGGGCATCGCCGGCTGTCGGGTCTGGCTTCTGGGCCCCTATCCCCGCTGAGGCCGCCCGCTGGGCCTCGAGGTAGGCGCTGTAGTTCCCCTCAAAGCGCCGCACCTCCCCCTTGCCAATCACAAACAGCCGATCCACCGTGCGATCCAGAAACCAGCGGTCGTGGGAGACCACCACCACGCAGCCTCGGAAATCCTCCAGAAAGTCCTCCAACACCGCCAGGGTGGCCACATCCAAATCGTTGGTGGGTTCATCCAGCAGCAGCACATTGGGCGCCCCCATCAGCAACCGACACAGATGCAACCGGCGTCGCTCGCCCCCCGAAAGCTTGGCTACCGGCTGATGCTGTTGGGCGGGAGGGAAAAGAAAGCGCTCCAGCAGCTGGGAGGCACTCAGCTCCTTGCCCGCCACCTGCACCCGGCTAGCCGCCTCCTGCACCACATCAATCACCTTGCGCTCCGGCGCCCCCTGGAGCACGGCACTGTGTTGATCAAACACGGCCATGCGCACGGTCGCCCCGAGCTCCAGCGCCCCGCCACTGGGGGGGCGGCGCCCCGCCAAGACCTCCAGGAGCGTTGATTTGCCCACCCCGTTGGGACCAATGATGCCCACCCGGTCCTCGGCACTGAAGTCGTAGCTGAAATTGGCCAGCAAGGGGCGGCCCTCCACGGCCACCGCCAGCTGCTCCGCGCAGATCACCCGTTTGCCGAGCCGCTGGGCCGTGGCGGCCATCTCCAAGCGCGAGCGACCCTTGGCCGGGGGAGCCTCCTGCAGGGCCGCGATGCGCTGCAGCCGGGCCTTCTGCTTGGTGCTGCGGGCCTTGGGGCCCTGCCGCAGCCAGGCCAGCTCCCGCCGCATGGTGGAGCGATAGGTGGCCGCCCCGGCCGCCTCCACCACCTCCTCTTGCGCCCGCTGCTCCAAATAGGCGGCGTAATTGCCCCCATAGTGGCGGGCCTGGCCCCCTTCCACCGCCACAATCCGGCGGGTCACCCGATCGAGCAGATAGCGGTCGTGGGTGACGAGCACCACGGCCCCGGGGTAGCGATCCAGCCAGCTCTGGAGCCACTCCACCCCCTCCGCATCCAGGTGGTTGGTGGGCTCATCCAGCAGCAACACATCGGGCTGGGCCACCAGCGCCGCGGCCAAGGCAACCCGGCGCCGGTTGCCGCCGGAGAGGCTCCCCATGGTCTGGCCCAGCGCCTCGGGCCCAGAGCCGATGCCCAGCCGATCCAGCACGGTGTGGCAATCGCGCTCCAAATCCCAGGCCTGCCTGGCATCCATCTGCCGCTGCACCTCCGCCAGACGGGAAAGGGCCAGCGAAGACCCTGGATCGGCGCTAAGAGCGAGCGACAGCCGCTCATGCTCCCGCAACAGGGCGATGCGGTCGCCACCGCCTTGAAACACCTGATCGAGCACGGTGGCCGCGGGGTCAAAGGCGGGCTCTTGATCCAGCAACACCACCTCCAAGCGGGCCAGGCACTGGCGACGCCCCTGCTGCAGGGGCTCCACCCCGGCCAACACCCGCAGCAGGGTGGATTTGCCGGCGCCATTGGGGCCAATCAGGCCCAGCCGGTCTCCGGCCGTGAGGGTGAGATCCAGCTCGCGAAACAAGGAACGCAGACCGAAGTCTTTGCTGGCCCCCTCCAGGCGGATCAGATTCACAGCGATGCCCCTGGCTGCTGGCCTGGCGAACCGGGGGAATCCTCCCCACGCCGGAGCTGCTCCAGGTGGGTGAAGACACTCTTATCCCCCACATCCGCCGCCGCGGCCATGGGGAATTTGCGCAGGCACAGCAACAGGAGCAGGGCGGCCTGGAGGGTGAGCAGCCAGAGGGTGGAGGTCACCGGCAGCACCCCGGTGAGCCGACCGAGCAGGGCCAGGGGCAGAAGAAGGGTCACCCCAATCGCCTCAGGGCGACGGAAGCAGAAAAACTCCTTAAACCCCACCCCCGTGAGGGCCGCGAAGAAGGGTCCCACCGCCAGGATTGCCAGGGGCCGCCTCCAGGCCTCAGCCACCATCTCCTGGGGACCCAGCCAGGCAGCCAAGGCCACAAAGCCCACGCATCCCGCCAGCCAAAACAGCTGCAAGGCACGATGCAGGGGCTTGAGGTAGATGTGAATCCAGCGCAAAGCCAGCCCCAACCCCAGCGCCATCACCACCAGCCAAGGCCAGAGCCCCCGGGCGCCCCACTGATGCCATTGCAGCGCCAGGGCGAGCTGGGCGAGGGCCACGCTGGTGAGGGCCAGGCGGTAGGCCAGCACCTCCCGGCGATCCTCGGCGGTGATGGTGTACCTCCCAAACGCGCCCTCAAAAACGGGGTCGCCGGCTTGGGGGGG
>JBIIJA010000411.1:0-2556 GCA_044234195.1 Cyanobium sp.
CTTGCTTTCTTCCAGTAGCTTTTCAACGTGCGAAGAGCCGCCTAATTCATGGCTCATTTTTGGCTCGCTTAGGCACAATTCAAGTGCTTGGATATGTTCATTAAGCCATGCCCATTCGTATTGCAGCATCGCTGGGGTGCAGGTTTCTAGTTTGCTTTGATATTCATCAACATGGCATTTGAGAAGTTCAGAGAAATCTGCTTGATTTCCTTTTGATTTTTTCGAATCGACCTCAGCAAGTCGTTGCATAATCTCTCTGAGAGTGCTCATCGTCCTGGCGCCAGTCCGCTTTCGCCGAAGATCCCTTCAAATAGAATGGAACTCAGATAGCGTTCTCCCGAATCAGGAAGAACAACGACAATAGTTTTATTCTCAAACTCTTTTTCTGCTGCCAGACGCACTGCAACGGTTGTCGCTGCCCCACAGGAAATCCCGGCCAGAATTCCTTCTTCCCTGATCAGGCGACGGGCCATGGCCAGCGCCTCCTCATCGCTCACTTGTTCCACCCGATCCACGAGGGAGAGATCTAAATTCTTGGGGACAAAACCAGCGCCGATCCCTTGAATTTTGTGAGGCCCTGGCTGCAGAGGGATGCCGGCGAGCGTTTGCGTGATCACTGGACTGGATCCAGGTTCGACAGCAACTGACATCAGAGGCTTGCCCAGGGTTTGTTTGATGTAGCGACTGACCCCACTGATGGTGCCCCCCGTCCCCACACCGGCCACAAAAACATCCACTTGACCGTTGGTATCCGACCAAATCTCAGGGCCTGTGGTGTCGTGGTGGATCTGAGGATTGGCCGGATTGACAAATTGCTGCAGCATCACATAGCGATCAGGCTCGGATTCTGCAAGCTGTCTGGCGGCGTGAATCGCACCACTCATTCCAAGCCGTCCGTCAGTCAACACCAGATTGGCCCCATAGGCTGTGAGCAATTTGCGCCGCTCCAGGCTCATGGTCTCTGGCATGGTGAGTGTGAGTGGCAGGCCCCGGGAGGCCGCCACAAAGGCCAGGGCAATACCAGTGTTGCCGCTGGTGGGCTCGATCAACTCCTTGCCGGGCCCAAGCAGGCCCTCTTTTTCGGCTTGCCAGATCATCGCCGCCCCAATTCGGCACTTCACCGAATAGGCAGGATTTCTCCCCTCAATCTTCGCAAGAACTTTTGCGCCACAGCCCGCGCACACTCGATGGAGCTCCACCAGAGGGGACTGGCCGATGGTCAGGCTGTTGTCGCTGTAGATGCCACCCATTCGGGCCCGCCGTGCTCCTTCCACCCTAATGAGCACGATGCCCCGCACGAATGTCAAGCTCTCAGGTCACCAGGGGTTCCTTCCACCGCTGCATAAAATCTTTGCAACCTCAAAAGCAGAGTGAACACTGCCCTCGGCGGGCCTGCAGGCTGGTTGCTCATCCTTCTTTCCATTGCGGTTCTCACGGTGAGCTTCGAACGGATCCGTTTCTGGCTCCTCTGGTGGCGTCGCCGAACCTCCCATCAGCAGCAGTGGAAGGAGCTGGTGTGCCTTGGTGGAAACCGTCCCACCGCCTGGATGGAAGATCGAGATCTGGAGATGCGCTTTGGCCAGGCGTTTCTGGAGGCGAGCACTGTGATTGCCCCGCTGATCGGTCTGATTGGCACCGTTCTCGCCCTAAGCCGCCTGCTCTCAGCGCTGGGGCCCCAATTGGTGCTTCCGCCCGACAACACGCTCAGTGGATTCGGCGATGTGCTCATCAGCACGGTCATGGGCTTGGTAGTCAGCTTGATGGCCACTGTCACCCTTCATGTCAACAGGGCCCTGACCCAGTGGCAGCATTCCATTTGGCGCCGTGATCTGCACCGCCTGGCCATTCAGCCCCAAAGCCCATGAGCTTGGCCTTCCAATCGCTGGTCATGATGGTGCTGCTGGTGTGTGGGGCAGTGGCGGTGATGCCTGTGCTGCTGGTGCAGCCAAATCCGCGCCCGTCTCCCCCGCTCCGTCAAGGCTTGCAAGGACCTGGACTTTGGCTTGTGGAAAACCCAAAGGGCCAGTGGTTCCTCAATGGAGATCTCCTGTCCCGCAGGGATCTCGCCAAGCATGTTCAGCGGCAGAGCCGCCAACAGATCATCCACTACCTTCCCTCAGACGCCCTCCAGCTGGAGAAGGTGACCAATTCTTTGCGCTGGCTTCGTTCCCTGGCGCCCGGATCTGTTGTGCTGGAACTCCCCCCCGTCAGCAGACCTTTGCGATGAACCACCGCCGTCTGCCAGCCATTTCGCCTTCCGCCCTCGATGCCCTTGGTCTGGCTCTGGTGGGCGTGGCGCTGCCAACCTTCCTCTTCTGGGCCATGGTGTGCTCCCAGCGATGGGCCCAGAAACCCGCCGTGGATGGGGTGATGACCTTCCACCTCAGCAGGAGTGGGGATCTTCGGCTCTGGAACCAGCCCATTCGGCTCCAGGATGTGCACCTCCTTTTGCAGAGGGCCCATGCCCGGGGCAAAGGATCGCCGCCGATGGTGGTCAGGCTGGTTCCCGACCCCCAGGTCCCTTGGGGTGTGATCCACGGCATGCTTAGCCGCCTT
>JBIIJA010000305.1:0-3445 GCA_044234195.1 Cyanobium sp.
CGAAATACTTCTTCTCTTCGATCATGCGGTGAATGATGGGGGTGAGAATCAATTCCATCGCAAAGCCCATCTTGCCGCCATTGACCACAATGCTCGTGGGACTAGACATAAAAGAATCGTGGATCATATCGAGGAGATAGGGGAAATCGATGCCCCATTTTTCCCTAGCACCCTTGCGGAAGTGAATGATAACAAAGCTCTCATCAGCCGTCGGAATGTTCCGGCAGATGAAGGGATTAGAGGTGTCCACCGTGGGCACCCGCTGGAAGTTGATATCGGTGCGGCTGAACTGGGGACAAATATGGTTGATGTAATCGGGCATCCTTCTCAGGATCGTATCCACAATCGTCTCGGCTGAATAGCCTCGCTCCGCGTTATCGCGGTGGATTTTCTGGATCCATTCCAAGTTGGCAATCGGCACCACGCCCACCAGAAGGTCGGCGAAGTCGGCTACGTCGTAGCCCTCCCCCTTCACGCCCCCATGCAACCCCTCGTAGAAGAGCAAATCGGTGCCCGCAGGCAGGGGTTCCCAGGGGGTGAACTGTCCGGGTTCGAGCTGGGTGCCCAGGCGGCCGTTGTGTTCAGCGGCCTCTTCCACGGAGTGCAGGTAGTAGCGCTTCAGGCCCGTGCCCGTTTCTCCATAGGCCTTGAACAGCTCTTCCAACTTGTCGAAAAGGTTGGACTCCGGACCAAAATGGGAGAAATTTTCACCGCGGGCCACTGCCTGGGCCATGGCCTCCTTCATGGGGCCGCGCTCGTAGCGGTGGTAGCTATCCCCCTCCACCACAGCAGGCACGATGCCCTCACGGGCAAAGATGTGCTCAAAGGCGCGCTTGACAGTGCTCGTGCCGGCGCCTGAAGAACCGGTGACGGCCACGACCGGATGACGCTTCGACATCAGACACAGGGGGTGGAGGCGTCAGAGAGTTTGGCAGGTCGCCGTCCCACCCCCCTGAGTTCCGCTTCAAGACAGGCCCCTCAGAGAGGCTGAGGGCTACCCGTGAGTTCGGCCTCCAGGCGCTCCCCCATGGCTTGGCATCCCAGCTTGGTGGTGCCTTCACTCCAGAGGTCGGCCGTGCGGAAGCCTGCCTCCAGCACCCGATCCACAGCCGATTCGATGGCCGCAGCGGCCCCCTCTTGCTTCAACCCCAGTCGCAGCATCATGGCGGCGGACAACACCATGGCCAGGGGGTTGGCCACATCTTGGCCGGCGAGATCTGGGGCGGAACCATGGATGGGCTCATAGAGCCCGGGGCCGCTTTCCCCGAGGGACGCCGAGGGAAGGAGGCCAATCGATCCACTGAGCATGGCGGCCTCATCGCTGAGGATGTCACCGAAGAGATTGCTGGTGAGCAGCACGTCAAACTGGCGCGGGGCCCTCACCAACTGCATGGCGGCGTTATCCACATACATGTGGCTGAGCCGCACCCCGGGGAACTCGGCATGGACCGCCTCCACCCGCTCGCGCCAGAGCTGACTGACGTCAAGCACATTCGCCTTATCCACGGAGCAGAGCTCTCCCCGCCGGCCAGCCGCCAAGGCAAAGCCAACCCTGGCGATGCGGTCCACCTCATCGGCGAAGTAGGCCATGGTGTTGAAGGCCCGCACCCTGCCTTCTGCCTCCACGCGACCTTTGGGCGTGCCGAAATAAACCCCGCCCGTGAGCTCCCGCACCACCAGCAAATCCACCCCCTCAATGACGGAGCGTTTCAAGGTGCTGGCCTCCAGCAAGGCCGGAAAGATCCTCACAGGCCTGAGGTTGGCAAACAGGCCCATGGCGGAGCGCAGGGCCAGCAGTCCGGTTTCCGGTCGTTGCTCGCGGGGCAAACCGTCGTAGCGAGGATGGCCGATGGCGGCGAGCAGCACCGCATCGGCAGAGCGAGCTGCCTCCAAGGTGGAGGCTGGCAAGGGTTCACCGCAGGCATCAATCGCCGCGCCACCAAAGGGGTGATCCTCAAAGGCAAGGGTGAAGCCATGGCGTTGGCTCACCACCTCGAGCAGCCTTCGAGCCACAGCCATAATCTCCGGCCCAATCCCATCGCCAGCTAGCAAGGTGATCCGGTGGGTGGTCATCGGCGATGGCGAGGCAATGGGCTGAAGTGAAGCGTGGGCTCAGTGGGGGCATGCCGCCCGAACCTGCCGTTGAGGCTACCCAGCCATCCACGCCCCTTCGCTTCAGTCGGGTTTCTCCGCCTTGAGTTGCCGAAGGGTGCGGGCCATCTCCGGCAACTTGCTGAAGGCGGCGGAACAGCGCAGCCAGAGGCGATTCGGGATTGCGGGGTAGCCACTCACCACCTCCCCAGCGGGCACATCCCCATGGATGCCCGACTTGGAGGACGCAATGGCCCCATCCCCCAGCGTGGCCCGGTTGGCCACACCCACCTGGCCCGCGAGAATCACCCCATCCCCCAACCGGGCCCCTCCAGCAATGCCCACCTGGGCCGCCAGGGCACAGCCCCGGCCAATGGTGACGCCATGGCCCACATGCACCAGGTTGTCGATCTTGGTGCCTGCCCCCACACGGGTCTCGCCAACGGAAGGCCGATCAATCATGGAGCCGCAACCCACCTCCACGCCGTCTTCCAACACCACCAGGCCGGTTTGGGGCATCTTGCGCCAGCCAGAGGGGGTGGGAACAAAGCCGAAGCCCTCAGAGCCGATGACGGCCCCTGAGTGCACCACACAACCCTGGCCGAGTCGCGCTCCCGGATGGAGCACGGCATTGGCATGAATCTCACAGTCGGGGCCGAGGTGCACGTTCTCCACCAGCACCACGCCGGGGTGCAACACACAGCCCGCCGCCACCACGCAACCGGGACCGATCACCCCATGGGCCCCCACATGCACATTGGGGGCAACGCTGGCATCGGCGCTCACCACCGCCGTGGCATGCACGCCCGGATCCGGCAGTCGCCTGGGGTAGAGGGCTTCCAGGGCCTCGGCAAAAGCCAGGCGGGGCTGAGGCACCGCCACCCAGGCCAGGCCCCTTTGGCTCGCCAAGGCCTGAAGGTCCGCATCAGGGAAGAGCAAGACCGCTGCCGCCGCGGTGGTTTCCAGGGTGACCGCCGGAGCATGGCCAGGCTCGAGGAAGCTGAGCTGGCCCGATCCAGCCCGTTCCAGGGATTCCGCCCCCACGATCTCAGGGTCCTCTGCCAAGTGGCGGGGCTGGGCCTCGCCCACCGCGGGGAGCTGGCTGAGCAAACGGCTAAAGCGCATGGGGGGAGCAGCCCGGCGGAACGACGTGGGGCGGATCGTAGGTCGCCTGCCAGGGCCTTTAGTCCGTGGCTGTGAGCACAAGGTGATCGCGATGCACCACCGCACCCCCAGCCTCCCCCAGCCGTTGTCGAATCTCCTCCCGGCCGAGGCCAAGAATCGAGCGCACCTCTTCGCTACTCAGGCCACAGAGTCCGCGACCAATCTCCCGGCCTTCGGGACCCATGAGACG
>JBIIJA010000309.1:0-3425 GCA_044234195.1 Cyanobium sp.
AACCCGATCGCAACCAGGAGCCAAAACAGGGGAGGCGGTGGCATGGCCGGATTCGGTCCCCAGGGGATCTTCCCTAGCCTAGGCAAACCATAAAAATGACCATGGACCCCCTCTTTCCGGTGGTGTTGCTGCTGATCGGCGCCCTTGGCGTGAGCAGCGTGAAGGTGACGAGCAGCAGCCGCTCCATGCTGGTGGAGCGGCTCGGCAAATACAACCGCCAGCTCTCACCTGGTCTGTCGTTCGTGTTGCCGGGAGTGGAGAAGGTGGTGAGCCATGAATCCCTCAAGGAGCGGGTGCTCGATATCCCTCCCCAGCAATGCATCACCCGCGACAACGTGTCCATTGAGGTGGATGCGGTGGTGTACTGGCAACTGTTGGAGCATGCCCGGGCTTACTACGCCGTCGATAATTTGCAGTCGGCCATGGTGAATTTGGTGCTCACCCAGATCCGGGCGGAGATGGGCAAGCTCGATCTCGACCAGACCTTCACCACCCGCTCCGAGGTGAATGAGGTGTTGTTGCGGGAGCTGGATGAGGCCACCGATCCTTGGGGGGTGAAAGTGACCCGGGTGGAGTTGCGTGACATCCACCCCACCCCGGGGGTGCAGCAAGCGATGGAGCAGCAGATGACGGCCGAACGGGAAAAACGGGCCGCCATCCTGCGATCGGAAGGGGAAAAGGAATCCCAGGTGAATGCGGCCCGGGGTCGCGCCGAGGCCCTGGTGCTGGATGCCAAGGCCAAGCAGGAGGCGCTGCTGTTGGAGGCCGAAGCCCAGGCGCAACAACAACGGCTGCTCGCTAAAGCCCGGGCGGATGCCGCCGCCGAGCTGGCCGCCGCCATCGAGGCCCATCCTGCGGCGGCCGAGGGCCTGCGGCTGCTGCTGGCCAAGGATTGGATGGCCATGGGCCAGGAAATGGCCCGCTCCCAGGGGGGCAGCGTGCTGATGGTGGATCCCCAAAGCCCGGCCAGCCTGCTGGCGGCGCTCAAGGGGCTTCAGGAGAAGGGAGGATAAAGAAGGGGCAGGGCACAGCTGGAAGTTCCTCATCCTGCTTGGAGCCAAAGAGACCCATCAGTTCTTTGCTCTCTTTCGCTCTATGTTCTCTTTCGCAAGATTACAATCGGTTTTTCTTCGTTTGGCAACCATCGATCAAATGGATACCTGGACATTTCTTCGTAACCCTTGAGTGGGCCTGAGGCGACGATGTAATCGTCTTGATCTACCCACCAATAGCTCTTGTCGGGCTTGATCTTGTAGTTTCGATCTGAAAGGTACCAGCCATTAAATTCATAGCCTCCGTCAATAAGCTTTGGTGAAATCTTTTTGGACAGAACCAGTTCATTAAGAGCCTGCCAGCGAGCGCGATTCCACGCCAGATAGTCGTGGGTCGATGCAATGCTGAAATAGGCGTAAAAACCAATCAGTCCCAGAGCGAGGTAGCGAACGTATGCTGGCTCCCTATTCGGGTTGGCTGGTGAAACGATTGCCTTCTCTTGTGGATCTCGATACATCATTCCGCAGGCTAGAATCAAGGTTAAGGGGAAGATGGGCAAGATATAACGATCGAAAATTTGCCCTATGCAAATAAAGGCGGTATAGCCAATGATGCTTGTTGTCACAGCAACCGTGAGCCAAGGCTGATGATTTAGGCCGCTAGGATTTGGGCCGCTTGAACGAGCTTTTGATGTTGGTTGCGGGCTGAGTTGCTGATGTGATGTAGGAACGAGCAGGGTGTATTGTTTGACTGAAACGACAATGGCTTTTGCGAGCAGAAGGCATAGAATGAGAAAACCTGCGTAGCCGCAGATGGATAAAAGGTTCCAGATCTTAAAGACATAGGGGCTGACCACTGGATGGTTCAAGTTCAAGAGATAGTGATCCCTTAGGGTGAAAGGACCTAAGCCTAAATGTGTGAGCACATTCTCAATTCGTGGAAGCTGATATTTGCGTAGGATATAAACACCAAAAAGAGTGGCGAGTCCGGCGATGAGCGTTGAATGGTAAGCGTATTTTAATCTTTGCCGGGAAAACTGTCTTGTTGCATAAATCAATAAGGTTGGAAGCGTAAATGCACCAACGTACATGAGGATCACAAAAAGAGTTTCAGCACTTTTCATTGATAGGAGTTTTCTGATGCCCGTCACGTAACTGTTGGCAATGGGGTCACTGCCTGTGATCTGGCCGGAATTGTGAAGCCAAAATTGGTAAGTGAGTTGGAGGCCAATGGCGCTAGCCATGGTGCCAATTGCTAGGCTAAGCGAGCGCAGACTTGCTCCATTTTTGAAAAAGAATCCGAAGCAAAGGGCCGCCATGAATATAAGCGCATATTGGCGTATTCCCAGTGCTAGAAAGCTTAGGACTAGTGCTGCGATCAAGTAGCCACAGCTGTCATTCTTGAGCGCTACTGTGTAACAGTAAAAGCAGGTGATGAGCACTGAAGTAAATGGTACATCTGTCATGAACGTATTGGCTAGGCCGAGGTAGAATGGATTAAAAATTAATTGCAGGCTAGCCAGGCCTGCAATTGTTCTTGGGCAGCCCATCTCTCTGATGAGTGCATACAGGCTGGTGATCCCAATGGCGGCGATGACAATGGTTGAAAGTCTCAGTGCCACAAAGGAGAAGCCTGATGGAAGGCAGAACAAAGCTCCCCAATAGGCCTGTGTGAGTAGATTGGCGCTGGCGGGGCTGATGAATCTGAAATGACCTGTCTCTAGAATGTTGCGCACGACGAGCCCATAAACCCAATCGTCATTCAATGGGAAATCACCGCTTGGATTCACAAGAGTGATGGTTAAAGCCCAGATAAGGAGAAGGCTGATGCTGATCAAGTGATCCCACCCCCATGTCAAACCCATGAGCTTGGGTTTCTTGGTAGAGGAGCGAATCATCATTGAAATTTTCAGTATAATCAGCGAAATGTACCATCAGCACTCATTAAAGTTTTACCAATAGGGTTTTGACGCAATGTGATTTTGCGATGGTTCCACTGGATTGAAGGCCTAGCTCACCTCAGCCCCTCAAGATCGCCTGAAGCCCGCCGCTGTAGAGCAGGGCGGTGCAGAGGATGGCTCCCGCCCAGCAAAGGCTGCGCAGGGGGGGGATGTTGGCCACATAGGCCCCGATGTAGGCCAGGCGCAGGAGGGGATGGAGCCAAGCGGCGCCGATGGCCAGCGCGGAAGGCACCCAGCCATGGGCCGCGGCCACCAGGGCCAGCAGGCAGGCCGGGGCATGGAGGGTGAAGGCCTCGAAGCTGTTTTGGTGGGCCCAGTTGGCCCGCTTGCCCCAGGCGGGCAGCCGCTCAAACATGGCCCTGGGAGCGGCTAGATCGGCTGGGGTGAAGTCGGCCTGGGAGCGGGCGGCTCCCAGGGGGATCAGGCTGGCGATCACCACGGCGCCGGAGAGCACGAGCGACCAGGCGAAGGG
>JBIIJA010000348.1:0-3052 GCA_044234195.1 Cyanobium sp.
AAGATCTCCCATCGCCTCGATTCCTTAGAGGAGTCAGTGCTCAGAAAACCAAAACCAAAGCTGCTCACCCATACCTTCCGCTATCGGGGCAACTTGCGGACTATCCGCAGTCAGATCTGGCCTCTCCGCCATCAAATTCAGATCCTTCTTCGTGAACACCAGACGATTCTCGGCAAAGAGGCCTTGGTTGGCTTCCAAGAGATGGGGGAATTGGTACAGCTATTGTATGAAAATTGTGAAATGCTTCGTAATCAGTGTGACGCGATTACCCAGGCCTATAGCGTTGGCGTCGGTAATCGCATGAACCAGGTCATGAAAACCCTCACCATCTTGACAAGCATCTTTGCTCCCCTCACCTTCATTGCAGGCATCTATGGCATGAACTTTGAAAACATGCCAGAACTCAAATGGAAGTATGGTTATTTTGTTGCCTTGGCCGTGATGGTCATCGTGGCATTTGTGCAAGCCTACTGGCTCTGGCAACGGGGTTGGTTTAAGGATTGGACTGCACAGCGTTAGCCTTGGACAACCAGAATTTTTTGATTCCTTAAACTCTTCATAACGACCTAGTGGCCTCAAGTGAATTAGCCAGTTAATGCATCCTCAAGGCGTGTTTTCAATGGCCTTCCACCAGAAGGTTCTCAGTGTTGCTCTCGCTTCCACCATGTTGGCCGGGACCGCAGCCATGGCTCAACAATCCATCAGTGGCGCCGGTGCCACGTTCCCTGCCCCCTTCTACCAAGCCGCCTTTTCCAGCTTGGCGGGCCAAGGAGTCAAGGTGAACTACCAGTCGGTGGGATCTGGGGCAGGGGTGCGTCAGTTTGTGGCAGGCACGGTCGATTTCGGTGCGTCAGACGAGCCAATCAAGGCCTCTGAGGCCGCCAAGGTGTCTCGCGGTGTGGTGCAAATCCCCATCGTGGGCGGCACGATCGCTGTGGCTTACAACAAGGCCGATTGTCCTGCGCTCAAACTCACCCAGCAACAGCTTGCTGATGTGTTCCTTGGGGATATCAAAACCTGGGAAGCCCTCAAATGTGGGAAAGGGCCCATCAAGGTGGCCCACCGCTCGGATGGATCCGGCACCACCTTTGCCTTCACCAATTCACTGTCGTCTTTCTCTCCAGAATGGAAAAAGAAAGTGGGTGAGGGCAAAAGCGTGAATTGGCCTGTTGGCGTGGGTGGAAAGGGGAATGAAGGGGTGTCAGGAGTGCTGATCAACACACCCGGTTCGATTGGCTATGTCAATCAAGCCTTCGTCAAAGGCCCCCTAAAAGCTGCGGCGATTCAAAACAGAGCGGGAAAATTTGTCAAACCGGGTTTGAAGGGGGGGACTGCGGCCCTGAATGCCATCAGGCTCGACAGCAATCTGGCGGGGGAAGATGCCAACCCCATCGGTGCGGAAAGTTACCCGATCTCCACGCTCACCTGGATTCTTGCGTACAAGAATGGCAATGGGCAGAAAGCCGATGAAATCCGCAAAGCCATCAATTATCTCTTGGGGCCTGCCCAGACCAAAGCAGATGATCTTGGCTATGTGCCCTTACAAGGAGCGATTCTGAATAAAGCCAAACGGGCTGTTGCCCAAATCGGCAAGTAAACCCATCAGTTGCACGAGCCGCCGGATAGAGTCCGGCGGCTTTCTTATGGTCTTCTTAACCCCACGATGACCCGTTCTTCGCTTTCGGCTTGATCAAAGCAATTACTCTTGATTGAGTTACTTAGCTGCGCCAATGGCAGTCACACCAACTCGTGAGGCCAGCAATAGCGATAGTTTTCGCCAGTTCCTTGAATCCAACTATCAGCGCACCTCGCTGGTGCAGATGAATCCAGGGAGCTCCGTTCCTCTGCTACGCAATCACCTCTGGCTGGTGGTGCGAGGCATGGTGAAATTGGGATGCGTCACCATCCATGGGGATGAAGTGTTGCTGGGTTTGGCAGGTCCTAACGAACTCTTTGGAGATTCCCTTTGTGGTCCAGAGGCCTACGAGGCCACGACCCTCTCTGAATGCGATCTCCTCTGCCTGTCGCACGCGGAGTTGGAGAAACAGCCAGCCCTGGCACCCGCATTGATGAAAGCCATCAGCCAGCGACAGCGACAAAGCCAAGCCATGCTGGCCCTGATGGGATTGCGTCGTGTGGAAGATCGAGTTCGGGGGTTTCTTGAACTGCTCGCTCTGGATTACGGGGTGCCCTGTTCGCAAGGATTGCGCTTAACCCCGAAACTCACCCACCAGGAAATCGCCAGCGCCCTTGGCACCACGCGCGTCACCGTTACCCGCATCATTGGCCAGCTCAAAGACCTCGGTTGGCTCAGCATGGATGGGCAACGCTCCATGGTCCTGTCGCCATTGCCCAGGCGGTGACACCCTCGTTTTGGTCCTCCGTCGTCCAGGGGGAAGCCCTGGGGCAAAATGGGGCGATGGCGCCATCCCTGCTGATCGTTGAGGACAACGACACGATTCGTGAAACCATTCGCGAAGCCCTCTTCATCGAAGGGTTTGAAGTGTCGGCCTGCGCCGACGGAAAGACAGCCCTGGAGTTGATTCAACAGCAGAAAGAGACTCCCTACGCCCTGGTCGTGTTGGATTTGATGTTGCCGGGGCTGAGCGGTCTTGACCTGTGCAGACAGTTGCGAGCCGCTGGTGATCAGACCCCGATTCTGGTGGTCAGTGCCCGGGACCACGAAATGGATCGGGTGTTGGGACTGGAAGTGGGAGCAGACGATTATCTCGTTAAACCGTTTGGCATGCGGGAATTGGTTGCTCGCGCAAGGGCCCTCATGCGACGCAGTTCCAGCAAAGCCACCCCTGCCCAAGTGTTGAGTCAGGGAAATCTTCGCCTGTATCCAGAGGAGTGCCGGGTGACTAGAGATGGACAGGAGGTGAACCTTTCACCGAAGGAATATCGCCTCTTGGAACTCTTTATGCAGCATCCCCGCAGGGTCTGGAGTCGAGACAAGTTACTGGAGCAAATTTGGGGTCATGACTACTTTGGTGATAGTAAAACTGTGGATGTCCACATCCGCTGGCTCAGGGAGAAATTGGAAGACAAC
>JBIIJA010000312.1:0-3375 GCA_044234195.1 Cyanobium sp.
CCCGCCGCACCTTCGCCAATCCAGTGGCCTCGGTGCTGGATTGGGCACCCGAGGTGGCGCCTGTTGGAGGCACCCGGGCGGCTGAGGGCATGGCCCTGGCCCTGGAGCGCCACCCTGGCGCGGTGGTGTTGATCGGTAGTGCCCCTACGGCGTTGGAACGCTTGCTGGCGCTCACGGACGCGGGGCAGCTGCCGCCACCGGCTCTGGTGATTGGCATGCCGGTGGGGTTTGTGGGGGTGGCGGAGAGCAAGGCGCGCCTGGCCAGCAGTGACTTGCCCCAGATCCGCCTGGAGGGCAGCCGTGGAGGCGCCGCCCTGGTGGGTGCAGCCGCCAACGCCCTGCTGCGCTGGGCCTGGATGCAACGGGAGATCTAGGACCGACTGAGGGCCACGTGGCTGTTGGCCTCGATGCGGCCGAGCACCTCCCGCGCTCGTCGCACCACCGTGGGTGGGACTCCCGCCAGCCGTGCCGCCTCGATGCCGTAGCTGCGATTGGCCCCTCCAGGCACCACTTGGTGCAGGAAGAGCAGGTCGTCTCCCGTTTCTTCCACGAGCACCTGGGCATTGGCCACATTCGGCAGAAGGGCGGCCAGCTCGTTGAGCTCGTGGTAGTGGGTCGCAAACACCGTGCGCGCCCCCAGATCCTGGGCCAGGGCTTCGGCCACGGCCCAGGCGATCGCCAGGCCGTCGAAGGTGGCTGTACCCCGGCCGATCTCATCGAGGAGCACCAAGGAGTGGGCGCTGGCGTGGTGAAGGATGTTGGCCGTTTCCGCCATTTCCACCATGAAGGTGGATTGGCCCGTGGCCAGATCGTCCACGGCGCCGACCCGGGTGAAGATGCGATCAGCCAGGCTGAGGCGGGCCGATCGCGCCGGAACCCAGCTGCCGATCTGGGCCATGAGTTGGAGCAGGCCGGTCTGGCGCAGATAGCAGCTTTTGCCACTGGCATTGGGGCCGGTGAGCACGAGCAGATCGGGGGCCTGGCCGTGGCCGCCCCCCAGGGCGATGGGGTTGGGGGTGAAGGGGACATCCACCAGGAGTTGCTCCACCACCGGATGGCGGCCGGCCTCGATGGTGAGCTCTCGGCCGGCAACGATCTCAGGACAGCAGTAGCCCTCGGTAGCCGCCACCTCCGCCAGAGAGGCCAACGCATCCAGCTGGGCCACCCGACGGGCGGCTGTCCGAATCAGTTCCGCCTGCGCTCCCACCTGCTGGCGCAGGGCCGTGAGCAGCTCATATTCCCGCTGGGCGGCCCGGGTGCGCAGTTGCAGAATGCGACCCTCCCGCTCCTTGAGGGCTGGGGTGACAAAGCGCTCCTCACTGGCGAGGGTCTGCCGGCGGATCCAGTGGTTGGGCACCGCCTGGGCCTTGGCCCGGCTCACCGCCAGGAAATAGCCGAAGGTGCGGTGGTACTGCAGGCGCACGTTGGCGTTGCCGCTGAGCTGGCGCTCCTGCTGTTCCTGATCGGCCAACCAGCGATCCTGGTCATCCAGCTGGTTGCGCAGACCATCGAGGCGCGGGTCCACTCCATCGTGGATCAATCCCCCTTCGCTGAGGCTCAGGGGGGGAGACTCCACCAGAACATGGCGCAGCTCGGCCGCCAGGGCAGCCAGTAGGGGTTGGGGCTCGGCCAGCGTCTGGAGGGGGGCGCTGGTGGCTGGCTGGAGCAGCTCCGCCAGGCGCGGCAGGCGCTCCAGGCCATCGGCCAGAGCCACCAGGTCGCGGGCGGAGGCGCTGCCGGCCCCAGCCCGGCCCGCCAACCGCTCCAGATCGGCCATGGGCCTCAGCAGCCGGCGCACCGCCAGCCGCAGGGTTCGCTGCTCCACCAGCTCGCTCACCCCCTGTTGCCGCTCCAGGATGGGGGCGGGGGTCACCAGGGGTGCTTCCACCCAGCGCCGCAGGCAGCGGGCACCCATGGCGGTCACGGTGCGATCCAGGGCCCAGAGCAGGGACCCTTCAAACCGCCCACCCATCTGGGTGCGGGTCAGTTCCAGATTGCGGCGGGTCTGGGCATCGATCACAAGCTGGTCGCCCGCATGCCAGAGGCGAGGCCTCTCCAGGGGGATCGGGTCCCTGGTTCCCCCCTCCAGGTCCCCCTCGGGCTGGGTGCTGTCCAGATAGGCCAGAAGGCCCCCGGCCGCCCGGAGGGCCAGGGGAGCCTCGTCTAATCCCAGCCCCTCAAGTCGGGCAAGGCGGTAGCGCTCCAGAAGCCGCTGCCGAGCTTGGGGGGCTTCAAAAGGGGTGCGGGGTTGGGGGGTCTGCCGCAAGTCCTTGGGGCACCAGCTCGGCGTGCCGTCCTGGTCCCCTTCCTCCCTGAGGGGCTGGGGCCACACCACCTCCGCCGCCTCCAACTGCAGAAGTTCCTGGTGGAGGGCCGCCAGGCCCTCCTGCTCACTGACCCGGAACTCCCCCGTGCTCACATCCGCCACCGCCAGCCCCCACCTGGCGCCTTGGGGCAGCACGGCGCAGAGCCAGTTGTTGCGCCGTGCTGCCAGCATCCCCTCCTCCAGCACGGTGCCAGGCGTGAGCACCCGCGTGATCTCTCGCCGCAGCAGGTTGCCTTTGGAGGGGGTGGTTTCCAACTGGTCGCAGAGGGCCACGCAGAGCCCCCGTTGCACGAGCTCGGAGCAGTAGCGATCCGCGGCATGGTGAGGGATGCCAGCCATGGGAACTCGGCCAATCGTCTTGCCTCCTTCCTTTCCGGTGAGGGAGAGCTCCAGGAGGCGCGACACAGTGATCGCATCCTCGAAGAAACATTCGAAGAAGTCCCCAAGGCGATAGAGCAGCACCCGGTCGGGGTGGAGCGCTTTTAAGGAGACGTAGTGCCGCAGCATCGGGGTGAGGGCCGTCGGGTCCACCAGGCTGTGGTGATGCCAACGGGGTGAATCGTCTCCACTGGCAGCCTCAGGGTGGCCGGGCTCGCTCTCGATCGTGCCGGTGCCGAAGGGCTCCCGCGGGGCACTCGGGGGGCGCTGCCGGGGGCGGGCCGCCGCATCGGCCTGGAGGATGCCGTCGTCGAGATCCCCCGGTGGATGCTCAGAGCTGCCTGCAGCCGAGGCCTCCAGCAGATCAGCTGCAGACACCAGGAGGAGTTGCTGACTGCTTGCCCCGCTCATCACACTGAGGGTAGTGGGGGCTGATGTTAACGGCCCCTAGCCGTGGTGGCTCTCGCGGAAGCGGCGGAGGAGGGCGCCCGGCCAGGGGGCGCTCTCCTCCGACAACTTGTGAAGGAAGCACCCCGCAAGCTCCTGGGCGGTGGGCCCCTCATGTGAGAATCCGCCCAATGCCTGAATCGGCCAGCTCGCCTTACGCCCCATGCAGATCATCAACACGCTCACCGTTTTCGCCCTTGTGGTGCTGTCTTTTGCGTTGATCG
>JBIIJA010000314.1:0-3366 GCA_044234195.1 Cyanobium sp.
CCTCTGGATCATGACCCAGCTGGCCCGTTGGGCCGAGATTCCCTTCCCCCGCAACTACGTGGAGATCCTTGAGCGGATCTGCCAGGTGGGCGTCTTCAGCACCGCAGCCCGAGAACTGGGATTGGAAGAGGTGAGCTACCAGCGCCAAGGGATCGAGCTCTTTGATGGCCGGCCCTTCAACAGTGATGACCCCATCAGCTACCTCAACGCCGTCTCCCTCCATCGCGATTTCAGCGTGGCCGAAATTCCCATCGGCGTGCCCAGGGCCATGGCCGCCTGAATCCAGCTTCAGGGCTTGAGGGGTCTCACTGCTGCCCAGCCCCCCCAAGTCCTGAGCCCTTTGCCGGTTTGACTCGTCAAACCTCCAATCCTTCCTTCTTTCCCATGACCATCAGCTACCCGGCGACCACCCCTCTTCACGCTCCCACTGGCCAACCCCTGTTGCGCTTCGAAGGGCTGGGCAAGACCTATCCCACCCCCACCGGCCCCTATCCGGTGCTGGAGAACATCGATCTGGATGTGCATCAAGGGGAGTTCATCTGCGTGATCGGCCACTCCGGTTGCGGCAAGAGCACCCTGCTCAACATGGTGTCGGGCTTTGCCACGCCCACCTCTGGAGCGGTGTTGCTCAATGGCAAACCGATCGAAAAACCCGGCCCCGATCGCATGGTGGTGTTTCAGGGGTACGCCCTGCTGCCCTGGCTCACGGCCTACGAAAACGTCTACCTGGGCATCGATTCGGTGAAGCCAACCCTGGATAAGGGGGAGAAGCATGACATCACCATGGAACATCTGGAGCTGGTGGGGCTCACCGCAGCGGCTGAGAAAAAGATCACCCAACTCTCCGGGGGCATGAAACAGCGGGTGGCCATCGCCCGTGCTCTGGCCATCCGCCCCGAGGTGTTGATCCTCGATGAACCCTTTGGCGCCCTCGATGCCATCACCAAGGAGGAGCTGCAGGAGGAGCTCCTGAAGATCTGGAACACCAAGAAATGCACGGTATTGATGATCACCCACGACATTGACGAGGCGCTCTTCCTGGCGGATCGGCTCGTGATGATGACCAACGGTCCGGCGGCAGGGATCGGGGAAGTGCTCACCATTCCCTTTCCGCGCCCCCGCAGTCGGGAAGACATCATGGAAGATCCGCTCTACTACGAGATGCGCAACCAGGCTCTCGATTTTCTCTACAACCGCTTCGCCCACGACGAAGACGAAGCTTGAGGTAGGAGCCTCCTTCAGGGCTGATAGGGCGAGGGATCGGGAGAGGTGGGATGCACCTTGTAGGGATCCATCGGGTCTGTTTTGGGCTGGGTTGGAGCTGTTCGGGGGGTGGCCGTGCCACGCTCCAGCAGCCCCAATCCCGTCAAAAAGCGCACCAAGCGGGTGGCGGCCCCTGTTAACTCCTGGGCGTTCTGCAGGGTGGGGATCAACACGGGCCGGGCCTGTTGGAGGAGCAGCTGGGCTTCGCGAGAGGCTTTCTCGGCGGTGGCCGCCGTCTGATCAGCCCGGCCCAGGGTGCGATCCGCGTTGGCGAGGGTGCGGCGCACTGCTGGGCCGATCTGCCCGGTCTCCCGTTGCAGGGAGCTCGTGAGCGCGCGCACCGAGGGCACGGTGTTGCGCGTTTCATTCGCGAGGGTTTTCGACATCGAAGAGAGATCCCCCATGGAGCCGGAGAGCTTGCCCATGGAGCCCGACACCTTCCCCATCGACGCCTGCAAACTCCCCAGGGAGTTGGGCACCTGGGTTTGCAGAAGGCTGGATGCCAAAGCCAGGGTGCGATCGAGTTTTTGCCCGGAGGTGGCCAACTCCGCCACGAGCTGGTTCAAATCAGGCGGAGGGTCATAGGCCAGGGCAGGTAGCGGGTCTTTGGAGGGCTGTCCTGAAGGCCGGGGATCAGGAGTGAGGCTCACGTAGGTCTGACCCACCAGCCCCACCTGGCCGCTCTGAGCCCGGCTGCGGGGACCGACCAAGTGGCGGTAGCGCTCGTTGATCTGGAGCTTGGCCTCCACCCGTGCATCATTCCTGAGGGTGAGCGATTCCACCCGCCCGATGGGCATCCCCGACAGGCGCACCTCCATGCCCTCCTGCAGGCCGTCGGCACGGGAGGCCACCAGGTCTACCGGAAACTGGGGTTCCCCCCAATGCCGCTCCCGGCCAATCGCCACCAATAGCGCCAGCAACAGCAGTCCACCAGACATCAAGAACAGCCAGCGTTCCCGGCCAGATGGAACCTCTGGGGCCTCAGGTGGGGGGCTCATGTCAGGGGGAGGGGAGATCGGCATCGGGAATGGGCGTAGGGCATCAAACAGGAAGGGTGGGAAGGGCGATGGGGTTCACCGCCAGAATCCAGAAGAGCTTGAGGGCCACCATCACGGCGATCTGCCTGGCGATCAAGCTGGCAATCAAATCTTCCGCGCCGGCCTGATTGCGGGAAGGTTTTTGGGCTTCCCAAAGGCACAGAAGAGCCGCGGCCGCCAGATAGAGAGCTGTGCGAAGCAGGGCCGCAGCGAGATCGGAAGGCACGATCGCCCCCAACGTGTGGGCCAGCCGGAGCTCCACGCCCCCCCGAAGACTGGCCAGCAGGCCCCCCGCCAGGGCTCCCATCAGGGCATGAACCAGCAGCAACGGCCCCACCAGGAGCGCCGGCCCGAGGGTGAGCCAACCCGCTTCCCTGCCTCCTCCCCGGGCCCGCCTGAGCCACTGGGGCGTGAGACGGGTGAAGGCAAGCAGAGCCACCACCAGCGGACCCACCAGGTGAAGCATGGCCACCACCAACACCCGCAGCGACTGCTGGGAGGAGAGATGCAAGCCCTCCTGCAGCAGCCGGATCAAGCCCACGCCGAACACGGTCCCGATCAGGAGCACCAGGCCAGCGCAACGGCTGCCATCCCGCTCCGCCATTCGCAGCAGGCGCAGGAGCATGGAAGGGGCACGGCCGGGGCGGTCCAAGGGTGACGCGAAACCGTGCCCTGGCAAGGGCAGGGGCTGAGTAGGCTCACCTTGGGGCCTTCTTGCGGCTAGTCCAGATGCGCACGTCCGGCCTTGCCTTGGCCCTGCTGGAGCCCACCAACCTCCTGTTGTTGGCCTGTGCCCTGATCTACGCCCTGATGGGGGAGGGCACGGAGGCGGCGATTTTGCTGGGGTTTGTGGGGGGCATCAGCCTGCTGGATCTGGTGCAGCAGGGCAGGAGCCAAAGGGCCCTGGCGGAGCTGGCCCGCCTGTCTGCCCCGATGGCGAGGGTGCTGCGGGGGGGGCAGGAGCTTGTGCTGCCCCCAGAGGCCTTGGTTCTGGGGGATGGGCTGCGGCTGGAGGAGGGCGACCGGGTGGCCGCCGATGCGGTGTTGGAAGAAGCCGTGGGGCTCT
>JBIIJA010000377.1:0-2748 GCA_044234195.1 Cyanobium sp.
TGTTGCTCCAGCAGGAAGGTCTCGAGAAAGTTCCCACCGAGCTGGCTCACCCGGCCGATCGCGGGCAACACCAGGGTGATGGTGGAGACCAGGGTTCCACAGATGGGATCGGTCAGGGTGGGCAGCACCTGCACCCTGTTGAGGGACAATTCCACCGTGGACGGTGGTGCCCATCCGGGGGGGGCCATGGCTCTGGCGGCGGCGAACAACCTCAAGGGGTCAAAGCCAATGGCTGTCAGGCTCATGCTCTGCTCGCAGATGAGGGTCCAGCTCTGCCCTGGGAGAATCACAGCCCCGTTGGCCCCGAGGGTGCAAGTGCCAGTGGGGTGCTTCACGTTGGCCTGGCCGTCATGCCCAAGGAGGAGGCAATGGTCGGATTGGCCGAAGCTTTCAATCAGAAAGGGGGAACCAACGGTGGCGGCTAGTTGTAAAGAGGAGATGGGAAGATGGCCATCGTGATGCCACCAGGCGGAGGGGGGGGTGAGAGCCTCAAGTCGGCGCAGAGGGATCACCTTGGCTAGCCGGCGCTCACACTCAGCCGGCGTGGGCGAGGGCTGGAGGTGGGACCAGAGGGGGTGGTGAAGGGTCGTTGATTTCAACGCAGGACGAAGCTGCTGCACGGACTGTCTCCAGCTAGTGACGGATCAAAATTGGTCGTTGTCAGAAAAAGAGCTTTAAGAAGCTGAGAACAATCAAGGACGACTAAAAGAGCAAGTAATCGACCAAAGCAGGAATGGATTGTTTGGCTCTACTCAGAAACCAGGACTGCCGACTTTGGCTCTGTGAACAAGGCTCTTCCCACGGGTATAAATCAGGCATTTTTTTGTTGGCCTCTTCTGGGCCCGTTTCACCGTCTTTAGTTAAGCCCTCGTCCGCCATAGGGATCGTGAGGAATCTCTCCCCCTCCTGTGAGATGCCTCACAGCTCTCCAGTCCAACATGTGCTGCAGCGATGGGGTTCCGCAGGAATCAGGGGAAGCTTGGCCTGCCGCGAGGGCGGCAAAAGCCAGCAAACGCATAAACCCACTCACTCAGCACAAGGAACATGGCCCCAAATGAGCCACCGATGCGCAGGGTCGCTGGTGAGTGACGGCTGGGCCAGCCGCTCCCTCAAAGCCCACCAGGAGTGCCTCAAGTTAAAGAGATCGAGTCTTGTTGAGTCGAACGCAGATGGGGATGCTGATGTTGAGAAGACCCCCCGTCGTGTCGTCAGTTCCTTCGCTGGTGGCCCAAGTCCGGGGCCGCGTTCTTGGCCAGGTTCTCCAATCCCTTAGCCCAGGGCGCTGCCCCGACGGTATTGGTTCCACGCCGCCACAAACAGCCCCACGAGGGTGACGGGAATCAATCCGAGGACAATCCCGCAGAGGAGGGGTTCAATCATTGAGAATCACCACAAGGCGCATCTCCCCATTCTTTCACGGCCCAACCCTCTCTGGCCATCTTTTCTCGTTCTGTGACAAGCTCCCCCCCGATTGCCGCCGCTACTCCACCGGTCTTGCCCACAGGGCAGGAGCCGCCAAAGGGTCGCCGCCTCCTCACCCTCCTGGCCCTGGTGGCGGGCATCGCCGTGCTGCTGTTCAGCCTGGTGGTGTTGCTTCCTGGCCTCCGCAGTGACCCCTACACCCGGGCCACCCTCCAGTTGGAGGGCGATGCAGGCAATGGGGGCCGCCTGTTTCGCCTCAATTGCGCCGGCTGCCATGGTCTGGCAGCCCAGGGGTTGGTGGGCCCCAATCTCCACGGGGTGGAGCACCGCAAAAACGATCGTCAGCTCATCCAGCAGGTGGTGAGTGGCCGCACGCCCCCCATGCCCCGCTTCCAGCCTGATCCCCAGACCATGGCCGATCTTCTGGCGTTCCTCCACAGCCTGCCTTGACGCTCCATCTGGTGCTCGTTGAGCCCGCAGGCGCCCGAAACGTGGGCAGCGTCGCCCGGCTGTGTGCCAACTTCGGCATGGATCAGTTGCGCTTGGTGGCGCCCCGCTGTGATCCACTCAGCGCAGAAGCCCGTCAGATGGCTGTCCATGGGGTCGCCCACCTGGAGCGCTCGCAGATGTTCCCCACCCTGGCCGCGGCCTTGGCCGATTGTCGCCGGGTGGTGGCCGCCACCGGTCGGCTTGAGGGGCCGCCCCTGGCCCTTCAGTCCCCTGCGGAGGCCCTGGCCTGGCTTCTGGCTCCAGAGGGCGGGGCCCCAGCAGAACCCTCCCTGGCAGAGACGACCTCCAGCGGCATGGCCCCAGGAGCGCCCCCGATCGTGGACGGGGCTGCTCTGGTGTTTGGCCGGGAGGATCGGGGCCTCTCCAACGACGAGCTCCTCCAGGCGGGCTGCCTGTTGCACATCCCCGCCGCCGCCGTCTACCCCTCCCTCAACCTCTCCCACGCCGTTGCCGTGGCGCTCCACCACCTCTGGAGCCTCCGCCACCAGGTGCCTATCCAGAGCCAGGGCCTGGATCGCCAACGTTCCGACCGCCACGGCGCCGCCCCTCAGGCTCAACGCGGCGCCATTGAGTGTGCCCTTGCTGATGCGGAAGCGCTTCTGTTGGAGGTGGGCTTTCTCCACCCCCATACGGCCCATGCCCGCATGGCCAAGCTGCGTGCCCTCCTGCAGCGTGCTCAGCTTACCGAGAACGATCTCGCCCTCCTGCGCGGCATGGTGTGCCAGTTGCGCTGGGCCAGCCGCCGCGGTGTGCCCGCCGAGCAAGACCCTTAGGGTCGGGGCACCTTGATCACCAGCGCCCCCCTGTGACGAACGG
>JBIIJA010000437.1:0-3339 GCA_044234195.1 Cyanobium sp.
CCACTCCCGGTGGTGAGCCCGAACGCCAAAGGCAGCACCTTCCGTCGCGTGCCTTCCGATGGGGTGACTCGCCAAGGTGTGGGTGCAGGAGAAGAGGGCCGCATCTTCCGAGTGGAAATCAGCGGTTTCAACAACTACCAGCGGCACAAGCGCAGTAATCGCGTTCGCTTTATTCCTTTCAACAAGCTTCTCCAATATCAGCAACAAATCCAACGGGAAGGCGGACGCATCGCCAGCATTACCCCAGTCAACTGAAGCGACGCAGCTTCCCTTTCCCCTTTCCCTCCCCCCAACGACCCATGAAGGTTTCTGCAGGTACACGCAACACCAGCTCCAGCAACGATCGGCAAGTGACCATTAATGTCACGGGCCTGGCCCGCAACGACTTCATTCGCAGTGCCGATTGCGTCATGCAGGTGCCCTACACCCGCATGAATGAAACATTGCGCCTCGTGCATCGCATGGGAGGCAAAGTGACCGGTGTGAGTGTGACTGGCGTCAAGGAATCTGGTGAGGTGGCCCCTGCCCCTGCTCGCAAGGGCAAGGGCAAGGGCAATCAGTGATTTCCCCTGTCCTATTGCCTAGGGGTCGCTCTGGCACCCCTTCCTGACACAGCAAAACCCCCAGGCGAGACCTCTCGCCTGGGGGTTTTCGGCCTCTGTCTCCCGGTCAGCGTTCCGAGCAGGGTGCAGGTGGAGGAACTTGCCGTGACCGTTTGTTAAGTCGCTCACGCCAAGATCAGGCACCAGAGCAAAATTGACAAGTCGCTTTGGAGTTCTGGTTTCCAGCGCTTCCAGCGGCATCCGGGATCCGATGGCCTCCATGCTCCATGGCATGGGCTGTGCAGGTCCCACTCCCTTTCCCCACCCACTCCCGACGGAGAACGTCGAGACCAGGAGCCTTACACATGTTCGACGCCTTCACCAAGGTTGTAGCCCAGGCAGATGCCCGCGGCGAATTCCTCAATTCTGGCCAGATTGATGCTCTTTCAGCTTTGGTTGCTGAGAGCAACAAGCGGATGGATTCCGTGAACCGGATCACCTCCAACGCTTCCAAGATCGTCACCAACGCGGCCCGCGATCTGTTTGAGCAGCAGCCTGCTCTGATCGCCCCCGGCGGGAATGCCTACACCCATCGTCGTATGGCTGCTTGCCTGCGGGACATGGAGATCATTCTGCGCTACATCACCTACGCAACCTTCACCGGTGATGCTTCTGTGCTGGAAGATCGCTGCCTGAATGGTCTGCGTGAAACCTATCTAGCTCTTGGCGTGCCTGGCGCTTCCGTGGCTGAAGGCGTGCGCAAAATGAAGGAAGCCGCGATTGCGATTGCGAACGACCGCAACGGTATCACCCAGGGAGACTGCTCAGCCCTGATGTCAGAAATCGGCACCTATTTCGATCGCGCTGCTGCTGCAGTCGCCTGATCATTTTCTTTTTCTCGGTCATTCCACCTTTTTTGTTCTTTCCATGAAGACTCCCCTCACCGAGGCCGTTGCCGCCGCCGATTCCCAGGGCCGGTTTCTGAGCAACACCGAACTGAACGCCGCCTTTGGCCGTTTCGAGCGCGCCAAGAACGCCCTGGAAGCCGCCCGTGCGCTGACCGCCAACGCAGACAACCTGGTGAATGGCGCAGCCCAGGCTGTGTACAACAAGTACCCCTACACCACCCAGCAGCAGGGCGCCAACTTTGCCGCTGATGCCCGTGGCAAGGCCAAGTGCGCCCGTGACATCGGTTACTACCTGCGTCACATCACCTATTCCTTGGTGGCTGGTGGCACCGGTCCTCTGGATGAGTATCTGATTGCTGGTCTGGATGAGATCAACCGTGCGTTCGAACTGTCTCCTTCCTGGTATGTGGAAGCTCTGACTTACATCAAGAACAACCACGGCATCTCTGGTGATCCTGGAGTGATCGCGAACAACTACATCGACTACGCGATCAACGCGCTGGTTTGAGAGCGGGCTGGTAGCAGCCTCAGGCAGGCCCCCCGAAAGGGGGGCTTTTTTCTTGCCGTCAAATAGGAAGAGCTGTAACGAAGGACATGTCATTTCGAAAAGCCGAGTAAAGCACGCCATAAGATCACCACAGCGCGCCAGTTGCGTGCAAGCCCTCTCCCTTTGGCCCTACGTTCCATGACTTTGGTGAACGCGCCCTATTTGGGCATCGAACGGTATTCTGCAAACCGCAACCAAGAAAACTGGTCGCACGGATCCGACGACCAAGACAAGACCAGCCTGATTCGTGCCGTGTATCAACAGGTGCTCGGGCACCAATATGTGATGGAAAATGAGCGGCTCAGCGGAGCGGAGTCTCTTTTCCGTAACGGCTATTTGAGCGTGCGTGAATTCGTGCGCAGTGTTGCTAAGAGCAATCTGTATCGATCCCGTTTCTTTGAGAGTAATAATCCCTACCATTTTATCGAGCTGAACCACAAGCATCTTCTTGGTCGGGCTCCACAAAACAAAGCTGAAATGCTCCATCATTTCACGATTCTGCAAGACCAGGGCTATGATGCGGAGATTGATTCCTATATTGATAGCAATGAATATCAAGAACGTTTTGGCGAAGAAGTTGTTCCCTTCCTCAATGGTTGGGATTATTCCCCCGGTCAGCAGGGCCGCCAGTTCTCCTGGCTGATGCAGCTGGCACGAGGCTCTGGCGCCTCAGGGAAGGCGGAACGGGCGGGTACGAATTTCCGCTTAGGCAGTGCCCTCCATCAGGACAGGGCCATCCCCGTGGTCAGCCCCAATGCAGGGGGATCTTCGGGGGTTCAACCCGCCCAAGTGCCCCACTCCTCCATCACCCACATGGCCAAAGGGATTGGGCAGAAAGCCAGGGTGTACCGCGTCGAGGTGACCGGGCTGAACAACTATCAGCTCCATAAGCGCAGCAACACCGTGCGCTTTGTGCCCTTCAACAAATTGCTGGAAACCCAGCAGATGATCCACCGTCAGGGTGGGCGGGTTGCGAGTGTCACCCCGGTGAATTGAGTTCTGGATTGATCCAGGAACTCCAACCCAGATCTTCACACTGATCTTCTAACCATCCCAAGCCCGGCTGTTCAGGCCGGGCTTTTTGCTGACGAACCTGCCAACAATGGGCTGAATGTGCCTAGGTGCTACCAAAATTCGGGTGCTAGATGACCCTTTGTGACGTACATGAATTCTTGAGGTCATTCTCAGCACAATAACTGGGTGCTTCGGCACACCCCCTTTCCCCACCCACTCCCGACGGAGAACGTCGAGACCAGGAGCCTTACACATGTTCGACGCCTTCACCAAGGTTGTAGCCCAGGCAGATGCCCGCGGCGAATTCCTCAATTCTGGCCAGATTGAT
>JBIIJA010000316.1:0-3328 GCA_044234195.1 Cyanobium sp.
GCTGGCGGCTCCAACTCATGGATCTGCCAGTGCACCCGATCCCCAAGGATGGCCACAATCCTGTCCACGTCTTGCGCAGCTTGCTGCGGCGTGGAGTAGGGACCCACATGGCGGGTCTGTAGACCGTCACGGATGGTCAGCACATACATACAGACCGTGGGAGCGCTGGGCTTGATCACGCTAAGGGGGATTTCCTGGGCTGCCTAGGGGAGGAAAGGGTGTAAATGGCTACGGATTCCACGCAAATGCGGTGCGGATTCTTCAGGATTTCTGCCCATTTGCAGCGGCGGTTTGGGGTTCAAGCCCCCCACCTGGCCCCAGGGACCCATGAGCGAGCCCCTGGGGGGATTTGGCCGCAGGGGAGGCGGTGGTGGCCTGGGCAGCGTCGGCTTCCCCACGGGCCAGCCAGCGAGTTCCCGAGCGGGCCCGCTTCCCCCAAACCTGCTCCAGGCGCCGATCCCGCCCGCAGGACCAGCGGTAGTACTTGTATTTGAGCCCATTGCGACGGGCATAGTTCTGGTGGTAAGCCTCCGCGGGCCAGAAGCGGGAGAGGGGGCGGATGGCCACTTTCAGGGCGGAGGTGGGGCGCCCCAGCTCCCGGGAGGCCGCCACCAGGCTGTTGCGGGCTTCCACCGCCTGGGCAGCTGTGGTGGTGAAGATCACCGGCTTGTACGACTCCCCACGGTCGCAAAACTGGCCGCCGCCATCAAAAGGATCAATGTTGCGCCAATAGGCCCGCAGCAGGGCGTCGTAGCGCAGTTTGGTGGTGTCAAAGCGCAACCGCACCACCTCCTGATGGCCCGTGCCGCCCGAGGACACCTGGCGGTAGGTGGGCTGGGCCAGCTTGCCGCCGCTGAACCCACTCTCCACGTCCAGCACCCCAGGCAGGTCCTCCAGATCGTGCTCCAAGCACCAGAAGCATCCCCCCGCCAGCACGGCTTCTTCCGTGGCCGCCAGGGCAGGTGCCGCTGGACCCAGCAGCATCAGCAACGCACTCAACAGCAGAGCGATCAAGCGCATGAGCCCGATTTGGCAACCTGATCCAGAATGGCTGCCGCGGCGCGGCTGGTCACCCCTGACGCCCCGAGGGATTTCCGTAAGCGCCCATACCCCTCCAGCTGGAGCCGTCGGGCCTCACTGCCGGCGGGGAGCAACGCTTCCACCGCATCGGCGATCGCGCCAGCACTGAATTCATCCTGCAGCAGCTCCGGCACGAGACGCTCCTGCAACACCAGATTCACCGGTGAGATGTGGGGCACATTGAACCGCAACAGGTGGCGGGCCACAAAGGCCGTGGCCCGGCTCACCCGATAGCCCGTCACCTGGGGCACTCCCCGTAGCGCCAGCTCCAGATTGGCCGTGCCCGACTTGGTGAGGGCCCCATCGGCGGCGGCACACAGCTCGGGTTTCAGGCGGTCGGCCTGGGCCGCTGGCACCACCCGAGCCCGGGCCCCAGCCTGGGCCATGGCCTGGCGCAGGGGCTCCTCAAAGCCCGGAAGCCCCGCCGGAAGCAACACCTCCAGCTGGGGTTGCCGTTGCTGGAGCAAGGCCACCGCCTCGGCCATGGGCGGCAGCAGATAGCGCAGCTCCTGGCGCCGGGAGGCTGGCAGCAACAGGAGCACGGGAGCCTCCTGCGGCAGGTCCAGGCTTTGCCGGGCCTGCTGGCGGGTGGGGAGCTGACCGAGGGTGTCAATCAGGGGATGGCCCACCCAGGTGACCTTGGCGCCCCGGGAGGCATAAAAGCTGGCCTCCTCTGGAAAGATGGCCAAGATCTGATCACTGAAACCGATCAGACGGGTGGTGCCCCCATCGCCCACGCGAAAGGCCCACTCCTGCGGTGCGATGTAGTAGCTGATGGGCACCCGGGGATAGAGGCGCTTGAGGCGCAGGCCAAGGTTGATGTTCGCGCCCATGTAATCGATCAACACCACTCCATCGGGGGGGTTGTGGCGCAACCACTGGCGCAGCCTCCTCTGCAGCTGGAGGGTGGGAAGGATCAGGGGCAGGGCCTCCCAGAGGCCGATGGCCCCAAGCCGGGACGTATCGGCCAGCAGCTCCGCCCCGGCCCGCCGCATGCGATCCCCGCCCAAGGCCACCACCTCCAAGGGCTGGTGGCGCCGATCGGCCTCCTCATGGAGGGCACGGATCAGCAGTGAGCCTTGCAAGTCACCGGACACCTCGCCGGTGCTCACCAGCAGACGCACCATCAGCGCTGCGCCGGCAGGGGGCCGCGGCGACCAGGACCGATGGAGGCTTCCAGAAAGCGGCACAGTTCCTCGGCAGGTGGCAGCAGGGGGAGGGCCAGGGCTTCGGCCAGGGCGTCAGCCAGCACCCGTTGGCTGCGGTAGAGCAACGTCCACACCTCTTGCAGCTGGCGCATCTGGGCGCCATCGTCGTGATTGGCGATGCCGCTGCGGCGCAGGCCGATCTTGTTGAGGCCCCGAATCCGTCCGGGATGGCCTTCGATCATCATGAAGGGCGGCACATCCCGATCGATACGGCTCATCCCGCCCACCATGGCCAATGTGCCGATGTGCACGAACTGGTGAATCCCCAACACCCCGCCAATCACCGCCCGATCCCCGATCACCACATGGCCCGCCACGGCCACCCCATTGGCGATCACAATGCGATCGCCCAAATGGCAGTTGTGGCCAAGATGGCTGTAGGCCATTAATAGATTGCCGCTGCCCAAGAGGGTTTGCTCCCCCTCATGGGTGGCGCGGTTGATGGTGACGCACTCCCGGATCGTGTTCTCGTCACCCAACACCACTTCGGTGGGAGCGCCGTTGTATTTGAGGTCTTGGGGCTCCAGCCCAATGCAGGCGCCAGGGAAAATGCGGTTGCGCTCACCCAGCCGCACCCGTCCATCAATCACCACGTGGGGCCCGATGCGACAGCCTCTGCCGATCTGCACCTCGGGGCCGATCACCGCATAGGGGCCAATCTCAACACCCTCGGCCAATTGGGCCTTGGGATCAACCACGGCCGTGGGGTGCACTTTGGTTGCCATGGCTGCGCTTGACATGGGCTCAATCCACCAGGGAAAACATGAGTTCGCCTGAGCACACCAGATCCCCATCCACCCTGGCTTCAGCCTTCACCTTGCCAAAGCGCTGCCGTTTCAAGCTGAGCAATTCACAGCTGATCCGCAGCTGATCCCCTGGCACCACCGGCTTGCGGAAGCGCACCCCATCGATGCCGGCAAACACAAACAACCCCTTGGCCAGATTGGGCATCTGGGTCACAATCAAACCCCCCACTTGGGCCATGGCCTCCACGATCAACACCCCCGGCATCAGGGGGCGGCCCGGAAAATGGCCCTGAA
>JBIIJA010000021.1:0-12646 GCA_044234195.1 Cyanobium sp.
CTCTGTAGGCGCGCTGGGCGATGGCAAACTTTCGTTCCGCCGTGCGGGCCATGCCATCTTCATCAATCGTGCCCACCACTAAACCAGCGCCGTAGTCGCGCGCGAGGGAGAGGACTTTGAAAAAACGCTCATCCCCATCTTCGTAGTTTGTGGAGTTTAAAATGCACTTCCCCCCAGCCACTTTCAGGCCGGCCTCCATCTTTTGCCACTCGGTGGAGTCCAGCATGAGGGGGAGATTGACGTTGGTGACCAGGCGGCTCACCAAGGCGTGCATATCTTTTTCACCATCTCGCCCGACGTAATCCACATTGACGTCGAGAACATGGGCGTTTTCTTTTACTTGCTCACGGGCCACGGCCACCAAGCCGTCCCAGTCTTCAGCGTTGAGCAGCTCACGCACTTTTTTAGAGCCGCTGGCATTTAGCCGTTCACCAATAATCAGAAATGAGTTGTCTTGGTGGTAGGGAGTAACGCCATAGATTGAAGCGGCTGCTGGTTCGTAATGGAGAGCTGGGCGTTGTTGGCCATCGACTGAAGTTTCAGGGCATCCACGCACGTCTCTTCGGGCTGGTTTGAGATCTCTGGCCAACTCCACTAAGGCCGCAATGTGCGCTGGGGTGGTGCCACAACAGCCCCCAATCACCTGCACCCCAAGGTCCTCAACGAAATGCATCAGCTGCATCTTCATTTCGGTTGGCGTCAGTCTGTAATGGGCTACACCACCAATATTTTCAGGTAATCCTGCATTGGGAATACAGCTCACCACAAACGGACTGTGCTCGCTGAGATAGCGAACATGCTCCTTCATTTGTTCTGGTCCAGTGGCACAATTCAGGCCGAGCACATCGATGGGGAAGGGCTCCAGAATGGCCACCACCGCTGCGATATCCGAACCCACCAACATCGTTCCTGTGGTTTCCATCGTGACGGAGACCATGATCGGCACCCGTTCTTGGCGGGCGGCAAAGGCGGCCTCCAGTCCCATCAACGCCGCCTTGATCTGCAACACGTCTTGGCAGGTTTCGACAATGAGCAGATCCACATCCCCAGCCAAAAGGCCCTCGGCCTGTTCCTGAAACGCGGCCTTGAGCACGTCGAAGTCGATGTGGCCCAGGGTTGGCAGTTTGGTGGTGGGGCCAATCGAACCCGCCACAAACCGGGGCTTCTCGGGTGTGCTGTAGGCGTCGGCCATCTCCCGGGCCAATTCCGCCGCCCGTTGATTGAGGGCAAAGGCCTGCTCCTCCAATCCGTATTCAGCCAAGACGATGGAGGTGGCTCCGAAGGTATCCGTTTCGATGACATCGCAGCCAGCCTCGAGGAACTGACGATGGACGGTCTGCACCGCATCGGGCCGGGTGAACACCAGCTGCTCATTGCAACCCTCCAGGGCCACTCCGCCGAAATCCTCCGCCGTCAGGTCCAAAAGCTGGAGCGAGGTGCCGGTGGCCCCGTCAAACACCAGAACCGGTCGGCCGGGCCCGTGCAGGCGCTCCAGAAAGCCGGTGCGTTGGACCCGTTTGACTTGGGATGGGGTGGCCAGCATCAATCTTGAATCCTGATCCGTGTCACCCAATGTTCATACTCAGATTCGCGTCCTTCTGTGATGCTTGTGATCCGATCTCTCAGCCGTTCCATCACCGGTCGTGTGGTGGGGAGTTCTGTGGATTCCACGCAGCGCACGGGGGTGATGCGGGCGGCAGTGCCGCTGAGGAACACCTCATCGGCAATGAAGAGCTCGCTTTTGTCCACGGCTCGCTCGATCACAGGAATGCCCATAGATGGAGCCAGTTCGAGGATGCTGGCTCGGGTAATCCCCTCCAAAATATCTTGATCCACCCCAGGCGTGATGAGGTGGCCATCGCGGACGATGAACAGATTCATGCCGCTCGCCTCACTCACCTTCCCCCGGCTGTTGAGCAGCAGAGCTTCGTCAAACCCACTTTTTACCGCTTCGGTTTTGGCCAGAGAACTGGTGATGTAAGCCCCACTGATCTTGCCGCGCAGGGGAAGGGAGCGATCCTCCTGACGGGTCCAGCTGCTGATGCGACAGGACACACCATCAGGTGATAGGTAATCCCCCATCTCAATGCCGTACACCAGGAAATCAGTGACAACGTCATGCAACCTGGGCGAGATACCAAGGCCGCTGGTGTACACAAAGGGCCGCATATAGAACGGTTTGGCAGGCCTGTTGGCTTGGATGAAGGCCCGTATGGCCTCCATCACGGTGTCCTCACTCAAGGTGGTGAGCAGCAGGCGGGCGCTTTGGCTCAGCCTGCGGGCGTGGCGATCGGCTCGAAAGAGCAGGATCTCCTTGGGATCCTCGGGGTTTGGCAAGCCCCGCATGCCACCAAATGCTCCGGTGCCGTAGTGGAGGGCATGGGTGGCTACCGAGAGAGTGGCGTCAGCGAACGGCACGCACTTGCCGCCGAACCAGGCAAACGGAAGAAACTGGTGCATTGGGCCGGTCAGGTTGGCCCGATCTTCTCACCGCAGCCAGCAGGATGGGGAGATGCATCGTTTGCCGACCACATCCAGTTCCGCTTTCCCTGAAGGAGAGGAGAGTCTGAGCATGATCCATCCGCCCGCGGATGTGGTGGTGCTCAGCAGCGCGGACACCGATTTGTTAGCTCTCTCCAAGGCGCTCCAAGACGACCCGACACTTTCCCTCGCCAGCCTGCAGGTTTGGCCCCTGGCCAGCCTCGCCCACCCGGCGGCCATCGATCACTACATCAGTCGTGCGTTGGAGCAGACCAAGGTGTTGGTGGTGCGCCTGCTCGGTGGCCGTGGCCATTGGAGCTACGGCCTGGAGCAGCTTCGCCTTTGGCAGCAGAAACAGCCCCATCGCCACCTGCTCCTGTTGGCGGGCACCCCCGAAGAGGATGGGGTGTTGGCGTCGCTGGCCAGTGTGCCCGAAGCTCTCAACGTTGCTCTGGCCGAGTGCTTACGTGTGGGTGGGGCGGCCAATCTCCGGCTGGTGCTGGAGGCTCTCGCTGCCCTTCTCAACGGAACCCTTCCGGATCCGCCCACTCCCATCCCCCTGCCGGATCCCCTTCCCCATGATTGGCGGGACGATCCAGGCCCGAGGGTGGGGGTCGTGCTCTATCGAGCCCTGCGACAGGCTGGCGATACGGCATTGATGGAAGGCCTGCTGATGGCCTTGCGGGAACGGGGCCTGGCTCCACGCGCCCTCTGGGTGAGCAGCCTGCGAGACCCCGGGGTTCAGGCCGCCGTTGGCGATGGGTTCCAGAGGGAGGCTGTGGAAGCCGTGATCTGCGCCACTGCTTTCGCTTCCGTCACGGCGGCTGAAGCGGGCTTGGGGGCGCCGCTTTGGGAACGGCTCAACGTGCCGGTGCTTCAGCTGCTCACGAGCAGTCTGTCTCGGGAGCGGTGGCGTCGCAGTTCGGTGGGGTTGGGCCCGGTAGATCTCAGCCTGCAGGTGGTGCTGCCCGAGCTGGACGGGCGTGTCACCACCCGGGTGGGGGGGTTTCGGGAACCTCTAGCGGTGAGGGAGCCACAGAGTCCTTCGCCTGGAGACAGCCTGGCTGGGAGCCACCTCTCTGGTGACGCCCCCTCTGGGGATCTCCTTTCCGGGGGGCCGGTCACGGTCTTGGCTCCCGACCCCGCTCGCCTGGGGTGGGTGGCGGAGCTCACGGCCCATTGGCTGGACCTCCGCCAGACCCCTGAGCGGCAGCGGCGTCTAGCCCTGGTGTTGGCCAATTACCCCAACCGCAATGGCCGCCTCGCCAATGGGGTTGGCCTCGACACGCCGAGCAGCACGGCCGCCATGCTGCACACCCTCCAGGAGGCGGGCTACAGCCTTGGGCTCGACCCCCTTCCGAAAGATGGGGCCGACCTCATGGCCGCCCTGTTGGGTGGGCGCACCAATGATCCAGAGAGTGATCATCGCCCTGCCCTGGCCTGGCTCCCTCTCTCCACCTATCAGGCTTGGTATGCCACCCTTCCGCTGCCGGGCCGAGAGGCCCTGGAAGCGGTGTGGGGTTCCCCCGAGGACGATGGGAGCCTGATGGAGGGCTCCACCGGCCCAGCCTTTCCCATTCATGGCCTGCGGTTTGGCTCGGTGGTGGTGCTGATTCAGCCCAGTCGGGGCTACGAACGGGACCCGAGCCTCACTTACCACAGCCCCGATCTCCCCCCTCCCCATGCCTACTTGGCGCCCTACCTCTGGATGCGCCAGGTCCATCGCGCCCAGGTGGTGGTGCACGTGGGCAAACACGGCAATCTCGAGTGGCTGCCGGGCAAGGGGGTGGGCCTCAGTGACGCGTGCTTTCCGGAATGGGCCCTGGGCCCGATGCCCCACCTCTATCCCTTCATCGTCAATGATCCGGGCGAAGGCAGCCAGGCCAAGCGCCGCTCCCAGGCGGTGATCCTGGATCACCTCACTCCCCCGTTGGGTCGGGCGGGATTGGAGGGTGAGCTGCAGCGGCTGGAGGCTCTCCTCGATGAGTATTGGCAGGCCCAGGAGCTGGGGAGTGGGCGCACCGAGATCCTGCGGAGCCAGCTGGAGGAGTTGCTGGGCACCTTGCAACTCCCATCCCCAGCGTCGGGGCGCTCCTCTCTCTCCAGCATCGATCCCCTGGAAGCCTCTTTGGAAGCGGCGGATGGCTACCTCTGCGAGCTCAAGGAAGCCCAGATCCGTGTGGGCCTTCACGTCTATGGCCAGCTGCCGGAGGGGGAAGCCTTGGCAGAGCTCTTGCTTGCGCTGGCCCGTGCCCCCCAGGGCGGTGTGCCGGGGCTCACCCAAGCCCTGGCCCAAGATCTGCACCTGCAACTGGATCCCTGGGGTGATCCGGAGGAAGCGGCCCTGGATCCCCAGGATCGTTCTCGCCTTCTCTGTTGGCGTGAATCCGCTCCAGGGGGTGTTCTGAGGCGAGTGGGGGACGGGGTGGCCCTGCTAGAGGAGGAAGCCTTGGCGTGGGTTCGCACCCTTCTCGGGCTGAGCGGCCCTGGACCCTCTTTGCCCCAGGGCCACGGCCTAGCGATGGCGCTGCGCCATGTGGAAGAGCATCTGATGCCCAGGCTGTTGGCCTGCGGCGAAGCGGAACGGGTGGCCCTGCTCAAGGGGCTGGCCGGAGAGCGCATCGCCGCAGGGCCCTCAGGTGCTCCCACCCGGGGGCGGGCGGAGGTGTTGCCCACCGGCCGCAACTTTTACAGCGTGGATCTGCGGGCTCTGCCCACGGAGGCCGCTTGGGATCTGGGCCGACGCAGTGCGGAGCTGCTGCTGGAGCATCACCTGATGGAAGAGGGGGAGGACCTGCGCAGCCTCGCCCTTTCGGTGTGGGGAACGTCCACCATGCGCAACGGTGGGGAAGACATCGCCCAAGCCCTCGCGTTCATGGGGGTGCGGCCCCGTTGGGATGGACCGACCCGTCGGCTGGTGGATCTGGAGGTGGTGCCTGCCGCCAGCCTCGGCCGGCCGAGGGTGGATGTCACCCTGCGGATTTCAGGCCTGTTTCGCGATGCCTTTCCCCAGCTGGTCCATTGGTTCAACCAGGCCTGCCGGCTGGTGGCCTTCCTGCCGGAGGAGGAGTCGGTCAATCCCCTTGCTGCCCGCACCAGAGTTGAGGGCCATTGGGGGCGGGTGTATGGCTCAGCCCCTGGGGCCTATGGGGCCGGGCTGCAGGCCCTGATCGACAGTGGCCATTGGGAGGAACGGGCCGATCTGGCCGATGCCTTCCTGGCTTGGAGCAGCTGGCGATACGACAGCGCGGGTGTGGGCCCAAACGCTGAGGTGGTGCCCGAGGCGGATCGGGGTGGTCTGGAGCAACGCCTTGCCGGGGTGCAGGTGGTGCTCCACAACCAAGACAATCGGGAACATGACCTCCTGGATTCCGACGACTACTACCAGTTCCAAGGGGGACTGAGCGCGGCGGTGGAACGGGTGCGGGGCCATCGACCTGCCCTGTGGTTTGGCGACCATTCCCGTCACCAGCGGCCCCGTGTGCACCGCCTGGAAAAAGAATTCGACAAGGTGATCCGCTCCAGGCTTCTCAACTCCCGCTGGTTGGAAGGGATGCGTCGGCATGGCTACAAGGGCGGCTTTGAAATGGCAGCCAGCCTCGACTACCTCTTTGCTTATGACGCCAGCACCGGCCGGGTGCCCGATTGGAGTTACGGAGCGATTTGCCAGGGGTGGCTCCAGAGTCCTGAGATCTTGGCTTTTCTCAGGAGCGCCAATCCATGGGCCCTGAGGGATATGGCAGAGAGGCTTCTGGAAGCCCACCATCGTGGACTCTGGGAAGGAGCCGCAACGGACGCGTTGGCCCACCTGCAACAGCTGGTGCTGGAGAGCGAAGCCAGGATTGAGCAGGGCTGACGCGTCCGGCTGGCGGCCTTAGCCGTTGAGGTCTTTCGCCATGGCCTTGAAAGGATCGATGGCCCCGGGCTTGCTCTCGGCAGGGTTGGACGCTTGATCACCCTGACCGGCTTGGTTCTTGCGGGAGACAGCAGGAGCGCCTGGCTGATTGACGCCGCCCACGGCCGATCCCTTGAGGCGCTCGGCCAACTGGGAGGGAGACATGGTTTGGGCAAAGGTTTTTTTCACCGGCTTGGGCACGCCACCGGTGAGATTCACCGTGTCATCTGTCTCAGGGTTGATGCCCGCCAGACCTGGGGTCATGCGCTCCAGCTTGGCTTCCATGGAAGCCACTTCGGCCACCATTTCCTTTTCGCCAGGGCTGTCGGCATTCCCTGGAAAGGTGCGGCGGATCGTGTTGGATCGCCGCATGAAATTCACATCCCCCAGGGTGCTGGAGGCGTCGGCATCGAGAAAAAAGGTGTTGTCGCTTTTTTTGGGGTTGGCTTCAGCGGCCGAGCCGGCCACCTTGACCCCATCCCGACCAGCGTTAGTTCCACCAGCATTGGCGGCGCTGCGGTTTCCAAGCAGGCGATCGAACAATCCCATCAGGCTGCGGAGGAATGCGTCAGCAAACCCTAGCGGCCATTGAGCTCCAATCCATGGGTGTCGGTGCCGCAACTCTGCAAAAGGCCACGTTCCTCCAGATCGGCCGCAATGGCGTCGCAGACCAGTGGCGTGGGTTCCCAGTGCCCCTGCATGCCGTAGTCGTACCAGGCCTCGGCCCCATCAAAACCCACAGCAGCGGCAGCGGCGATCAAGCGGGGATGGGGCAGGCGGTAGCGGGCGGGGTGGGCCAGAAGGGTAAGGCCCCCCGCCTCCTGGATGGCCGCCACCACCGCCTCGGCCCGAAGGGCCGGTCCCACCACGGCCTGGCCCTGCAGGTAGGGAGCCAGGGTGGGAGCGGGGCTGCGGAAGCCAAGGGCCAACACATGCACCAGACATCCCTCGAGGAGGGCACTGATTTCCACCCCACGCCAGAGGCAGGGCACGGGTTCACCCTCGGCGGCGTGGCGCTCAAAACAGGCCTGGGCCTCGTCGAAGGCTCCGCCGCTGTGGTGGTCGGTGATAGCCAGGTGTTGCAATCCCAGGCGCACGGCCTGCGACGCCAGATCCCTGGGCTGAAGGCTGCCATCGCTGCAGGTGGTGTGGCAGTGGAAGTTGAAGCGGCGAGGGCAGCTTTCGGGCCCCACCTGCCGCAGGACGGACGTCAAGGGGTGGCGGTGGGCCTCAGGACGAAGCACGGCTGGTGGGTGGTTGGAGGGCAAGGGCCTCGGCCTGAAGTCTGCGCCAGCGGGCGTAAAACTGGATGGAGGCGGCCATGGCACCCACAAGCGCCACCAGAAACCAGGTGGCCCAGCCTGTGGGGAACTGGTTCTTGAACACCACCAGCATCACGGCGGCCACAAGAAGGAGGGTGGGCAGCTCATTGAGGGCCCGCAGCTGCTTGGCACTCCAGCGGCAGGAACCCTGCTGCAGTTGGCCCATGAGCCTGTAGCAAAAGGCGTGGTAGGCCAAAAGCAGGGCCACGATCGCGAGCTTGCTGTGCATCCAGCCCTCCCTGAGCCAGCCGGGTTGGACGCTCAGCAGTCCAATGGCCATGGTCACGGCCACGGCCATGCCCGGGGTGGTGATGATGTTGGCCAGGCGACGCTCCATCAGGGCGTACTGGGCTTTGAAGGCCTGCTTCAGGGGCTCCTCGAGCTCGTCTGCCTCCCGGTGGTAGATGAACAACCGCACCAAATAAAAGAGGCCAGCAAACCAGACCACCACTCCAACAATGTGGAGAGACTTAAACCACAGGTAAGCCTGGGGGGGCCAGATCAAGGCCAGAGCAACCGTTGAACCTGGGAAGCCAGCCATGGGACCAAGGGGGAAGCAGCGGGAATCGAATCAGGCGCGCTCCAGCCGTTTGACGATATAAGCCATCAGACCAAGGGAACCCGCCAGAGCCAGGAGAAGGGCCAGGGTCATGCATGTGGGGCAATTGCCATCATTATCGACAGCGTGGGCGCGTCTTGGAGGTCAGCAGTCCGGATGAATGGCCTGTCAGAGCCGATGGAGGACCTGGTTCACTCTCTGGGTATGGAAGAGGAAGCAACGCTTTTGTTTGTTTACGGCACCCTGAAGCGGGGCCAATCCAACCACGGACGACTCCAGGGGGCCCGTTGGCTTGGCAAGGCCACCCTGGAGGGGGCCGTTCTTTACGATCTGGGTCCCTTCCCGATGGCGATCGCTGGAGACGGCTGGGTGGCTGGAGAGCTCTACGCGGTGTCCTGGGCCGATCTCCCCCAGCTGGATGCCTTTGAGGGGTGTCCCCGTCTCTACCAGCGCCATTGGTTGCCCCTGGCCGATGGCCGCCAGGCTTGGGCCTATCTCGGCCAACCGCACCATGTGCGCCATGTGAAGCGGCTGCCAGGGGGCCATTGGCCCCCATCAGAGCCAGAGCCCGCCGGGGAAGCTTTCTTGCTCACCAACGGTCCGCGTCAGGGTTGGGTGCCCCGCAGTGCCTGGGCGGCAGCCCTGTTTTGGTTCTTGGCCCCCGTGCCGGTGCTGGCCCAGGCGTTTGACACCCTCGGCGGGTGCCAAGCCTGGCGCAGCAGCCATGGCGCCGCCCGCATCGAACTGGCGAACGCCATTGGTGCCGCCCACTACCTCACCAAGCGACATCCCTTTCAAGGGAGCTTCCCGCAGGAGCCGGTCGAGCTCTACAGCCCCGCTGACATTCAGCGGGTGTGTGGCCGTTCCTTTTGAGCGCTACCCCCAGCTAAGGGGCCACCAGCCAACGGCCCGCACCCGCCAAAGCGAGGGCGAAACCGCTCAGGCCCAGCCAATTCGAGCGAAGGGGTTGCAGGAGGCGGCGCAGGAGCACCACCGTTCCCCCGAGGCCCAACACCACCACGATGGTTTGGCAGAAGGCCACCACGTGGGGATCGGCGCTCCAGGCGGGCAGGCGCTCTAGCCATTCGGGGTGCCAAGGCGCCAGGCTGACCGGCAGGAGCTGGCCGGCCTCCCCCATGCCTAGTGGTAGGTGATCCGCCAGCATCAGGGACCAAAGCAGGGGCAACCAGGCGTAGAGCCCCACCTTGAGGCGTGAGGAGGGGCCGAGGCCTGCCCCCCGCCGCTGCCAGCTGATCAGCCCGTAGATCAGCAAGAACAGCGCCGCTGGTAGGGCTAACGCCGCCATACTCCACGCCAGCCGCGGCAGCAGAGGCCCGCTCTCGAGCACAGCTGGAGCCAGGGGGAGCTGGCCAAGGAGGCGTTGCCAGTGGTGCAGGCACACCCCACCTGCGAGCACCAGGATCAACCCCACCTCCCCCTGGGGAGGGTCCATCTCCCGTTGCAGATCGGCCGCTGGGGGCCGAAGGCGCAGCTGGACGGAGCGGTGGGGACAGGCCTGGGCACAGGTGAGGCAGAGCACACAGTTGCGGTTATCCGCCAAGTGGGCCGGATGGGTGCCCAGGGGACACCCGCAAGTGGCCATCCCCTCCCCTTCGGCAGGCCCACCCTTGAAACAGGCATAGCTGCTGCAACTCCCACTGCAGGTGCCAGCTTGGGCTCGCAATTCACTGATGGCCAGTTTGGCGAAGAGCCCATTCATCCCTCCCACAGGGCACAGATACCGACACCAGAACCGTTTCTCGTAGAACCACGAGCCGATCACGGCGCCAGCGGTAATCAGCAGCAGCAAACAGCTGCTCAACCAAGCCCTGTTTGGCAGATCGGCAAGGGCCTCCCAAAGCAGGATCGCGGCAAATCCTGCCGCCAACAGCGGTGCGGCCCAGCGGTCGCTCTCCCCCCTGGGCCAACGCCTGGGCTCGTGTCCCAGGGCCCGGGCAAGCCGCTGGGCGATCTCCCCCCACACCATGAAGGGGCAGAAGGAACACCACAACCGTCCCACCAGAGGGAAGGAGAGCAGGATCAGGGGCCACCACCAGGCCCAGAAGAGATTGAGGGCGCCGTTGTGGGCGCGATCGCTTGGCCCCAGCCAAAGCCAAAGGTTGATCAGCACAAACAGCCAGCTCACCAGGCCAAAGAGCAGGCCGTTCCAGAGGGCTGGGGCACGCATCCCGTCTCGGAGCCAGGGTTTCCAGCGCCACAGATCAAAGCGAGGCCGGTTGCGGCGTTGATCGGTCCAAAACACATCGTCCGGCAGAACGGCCGGGTGGGTGCCGCTGCACTGCCGGAGGGCCCGATCCACCAGGGTGAATAGTTCCCGCACGTTTCCAGGGAAGTCGTAGCTCTGCAGACGCTGGATGACGCCCTGGCTGATCTGGGGAGGCTGACTCCAGCCCAGGCTTCGGCTGCGTTGACGCACGGCGTAGCGGAGCCACTCCCCCAGATCGGCCCGGCGCACCCGCAGGGGGGGCACCCGGATGGCTCGGACCTCTGGTCCGAGATCCTGGCTGGTTTCCGCCGTGAGAAACACCCGCCCAGCAAACCGTTGCGGGGCTCCACCCCCGGGCTGACGCCAGGTGCCGCTGCCGATCAACTCCATCAGCAAAGGCCACAGGGCAGGGTCCGTCCGGTCGATCTGATCGAGGAGCAGGGCCCCCTCCCCAAGGCAATGAAGAAGGGCTGGCTGTTCCCGATCGCCGCTGAAAAGCTCGGCGCCATCGGCCCTGAGCAGGGCGCAGTTGAGGCGCACCATCAGTTGGCGCCGGGCTGGCGAGCTGAAGTGGATGAGGGCGGCGAGGTTGTCCTTTTCCAAGCCGGGTTCGCCGCTGATGAGCACGGGCCGACCTGCCGGATCTTCGGCTGCCTCCCGAATCGAGCGGCGCAGGTTCTGGGCGTAGCGGCTGCTGCCCACCACTCCCCGTCGGATGCGGTTTTGCAGATAGGGGGCCAGGCGCCTCAGGGCGCGATCCACTTCGCTTGCCATGGCACCCTGGGCGGCTGGCCTGATTCTGAGCACGGATGATGGGGGCACATTCGCTTTGCGCTGGATGACCCTCACGCTCTACGGCGGCCCCCGCAGCCGCGCTTCCATGGTGCGCTGGTATCTCGAGGAAAAGGGCCTCCCTTACAGCCAGGTGGCGATCGATCTGGCTTCGGGGGAGCAGCACCAGGCCCAGTTCCAGGCCATCAATCCCTTCGGCAAGGTGCCAGCGCTGGTGGATACGGCGTTCCGTGTGGCCGGTGGCCAGCCTCTAGCCCTTTTTGAAAGTGGGGCGATCCTTCTGCACTTGGCGGAGCACCACGCCAAAGAAAGTGATCAGCCTGCCTGGCGCTCGCTGACGGCCCAGTGGATTTTGTTTGCCAACGCCACCTTGGGCCCCGCGATGTTTGCGGCGTCCTCCAGGCCCGAGGAGCTCACCCGCCAGTTGGGGGTTTTGGATTCCCTCTTGGCTGGGGGCCGATCCCTTCTCGCCCCCATCGCCGATGGTCCCGCTTGGGGCGCCGCCGACTGCGCCGTTCAGGCCTATCTGGCCTATCTCCCTATGTTCTGCAAGGAGCTCGACCTCACCCCTTTCCCGGCCATCCAGGCCAGCATCGCCGCCACCAATGCCCGCCCGTCCTACAGGACGGCCATGGGTCTGGCATGAGGGCCGAAGTGCGCTGTTGACCCATGGCCGATCTCAGCCGCTGCCCGTTTCACTGGCGGGGCCATGCCCTAGAGCTGCTCGCGGAGCGGGCCATCTGGGACCCCCAGCGAGGGCTCCTGCTGGTGGCCGATTTGCATCTGGGCAAGGCTGAGGTGTTTCAGGGCTTTGGCGTGCCGTTGCCCAGCGATGGGGATCGGGGCACCCTCAATCCCCTGCTGGCCCTGGTGCATCGGCTCGAACCCTTGGAGGTGGTGGTGCTCGGGGATTTGATCCACAGCCGATTGGGTCTCACGCCGGACTTGCGGCAAAAGATCAAGGCCCTGCCTGAGCTGATGGGATGCCCCTTGCGGTTGATTGGGGGCAATCACGAGCGGGGAAGTTGGCTGGAGGGGTTGGCTCTGGCTCCCCCCCAGGCCGTTGGCCCCTGGTGGCTCAGCCATGCCCCTGACCCCAGAGAGGGCAGGCTCAATCTCTGTGGCCACCGCCATCCGGTGGCGGTGGTGGGAAACGCGGTGGATCGGCTGCGGTTGCCCTGTTTTGCCTTTGATCCCCAGGCGAATGTGCTGGTGCTCCCCGCCTTCGGATCTCTCACCGGCGGGCACCCCTGCCCGCCGCAGGAGCAGCTCTGGTTGGTGGCCGATGGGCAGGTGGTGCCCTGGAAGTGGGGTCCTACCCCGCTTCGGCCAGGGCACGCACCACGTCGCCGCGGGTGAGCACCCCCACC
>JBIIJA010000318.1:0-3307 GCA_044234195.1 Cyanobium sp.
GAGGCGGTGTTCAAAGAGGCCGGCATGCTCAGTGGTGGAGAGAAAGCCCGGCTGGCCCTCGCCCTGTTGCTCCTGCGGCCCTCCAATCTGCTGCTGCTCGATGAGCCCACCAATCACCTCGATATCCCGGCCAAGCGCATGCTGGAAGAGGCCCTCACCGGCTACGAGGGCGCGGCTTTGCTGGTCTCGCACGATCGGACGTTTGTCTCCAAGGTGGCCAACCGGATCGTGGAATTGCGGGATGGGGAATTGGTGCTCTACCGGGGTGACTTTGCCTATTACCAGGCCAAAAAGAGCGAAGAAGCCCTCGAGCATCAGCGATTGCGACAGGAGCAGGAGCGGTTGGCCAAGCGGGAGGCCAACCGTCAACGGCAGCAGATGCGCGAGCGAGACCGCCGCTCTCGCACCCAGGCCCTTGGCCCCACTTGATCAGAGTTTCGCGACAAACGCGAGGCCAGATTGAACAGACACTTTTTCGACCATCCTTCCGGTCCTCACCGTTCATCGGCGGGGTGGTCCCGCGGTGTTGCACCGGTTTGATCCCGGTCCCTGCTGGGATTTGAGCAAGGGTGAGGCCACCTGCGCCCCCCAGCGCACCCTGTCAGCAGCGGGGAGTGAGGCAGACCAAGCCGGGCCCTTCAGGAACCTGGGGACGTTGATTCCCTGACCAGGCCGTAGCGCCTGTTGCATTGGATACGTGGGCCCATGAAACAGTTCGTAGCTTGTTGCCTACATTCTTTGTCTGGAGGTGCAGCCATGTCGGAACCCCTAGCTCTCACCCTTGGCCAAAAATTTGAGTTGGAGCGCATGAGCCGGGCCATCGACGCCACGGCGGACCCTCAGGTGTTGCGCGGTTTGGCCAAGCAGCTGCTGCAGGCCTGGCATAGCCAAAAGGCTGCCACCCAATGGGTCATGCGACAGCAATTAGGCGCCCCACCGACGTTCGGCCCTCTGCCGGCTCCCGCCAGCCCCCCTCCGACCCCTGGTGCCACAGCGAAGGACGACACCAGGAGCTACGACATTCTGTGAACCCCTCTTCGGGGCCCCCTCAGAAAGGCTGGTTCTCCTTACGGCGTGCCTCGGAGGGTCATCTCACCTGGTGTGACGGAGATCTGCAGGGGTTCCCCACCTCTGAGGATGCTCACCCGAAGGGAGCGGCCAACACCCGCTCTCTCCACGGCACTAATCACATCACTGGGGTTGGTCATGCGTGTTCCATCCACCCCCGTGATCACATCTCCGGGCCGGAGCCCTGCCATCGCCGCTGGCCCCCCCGGTTGCACGGCCACGATCCGGGCTCCGCTCGCCAATTCACTTCCCGATTCGCTTCTGATCACATCGAGGCCCACCCCGATCATGGGGTGACTAGCCCGACCGCTGCTGATCAACTGAGAGGAAATCTGGCGCGCACGGTTGATGGGGATGGCAAACCCCAGCCCCGCTCCCGGGCCTGAGCGCACCAGGGTATTGATCCCAACCACCTCCCCATTGGCATTCAGCAGAGGCCCGCCTGAATTTCCTGGGTTGATGGCCGCATCGGTCTGAATGAGGTCGAGGCGTTTGTCCAGGATCCCCAGCTTGCGGGCATTCCGGTTGAGACTGCTGACGATGCCAAGGGTCACGGTGTTGTCGAGCCCGTAGGGATTGCCCACGGCAATCGCCCAGTCACCCACTTGCAGGGTGTCGGAATTGCCAAGGGGCGCCACGGGCCAGGGACCCTGGCCCATCAAGCGCACCACGGCCAGATCGGTGAGCCGGTCCCGCCCCACCACCTTCCCCTCCACGCGTCTGCCGTTCTGCAGCCCCACGGTCACCTGTTCGCTGCCTTCCACCACGTGGGCATTGGTGAGAATCAGGCCATCGCTTTGAAAAATCACCCCACTGCCCTGGCTGCGTTCCGTCCGTTGGGAGGGGATGGAGCTTCTTGGGATCCCGAAGAACTGGCGGAAGAGCGGGTCATTCAGAAGCCCACTGGGAAGGCCGCCGCCCGACCCAGCCACGGCCACGGTGCGCTCAGTGTCAATGGTGACCACCGCTGGTGCAGTGCGCTGCACGGCTGCGGCCACAAAGGATTGCCGGCTCAGCAGGGCAGTGGCCGATCCCGCCGCCGTGGAGGGAGTGGGCTGGAGGGCCATCAGGCTCAAGGGGAGGCCTGCGAGCGCCACAGCCGTGGCGACCTTCAGCCCTGTAGCCCGTGGAAGAGCGGGAGGAAGCAGGCGCATGGAGGGGAAAACGGCCAGTACTGGCACAAACAGTGGCAAAAAACGTAGGGGCTTTTTGCCCCTGCGAGCAGGGAGGCAAACCGCCCACGGAACCCGACCCTCCCCTTAAGATATGTAAAGTTTTCTTGCGCTCTGTGGACACCAGCCGACTCCTGCTCGCCTTTCTTGCTTTTGGTGCGGCCTGCACCACCCTTTGGGCCTGGATGTTGGCAACCGCCAACACGCCAAGCGAGCGATGATGGATGGGCGCCCTGGCGTCATCCCTCTTGACCGCCACGGCCCCTTGCCACCCATGCCGATCTTCCTGGCTGAGCTGTTTCCTCTGATCTACGGACTCTGTTTCCTGTTGTTGCTCTGGCAGGCCTTCAGGGTGATGGGCAGGGGTTTCCGTGCGATGCAGCAGGCTGACGCCCCCCCTCCCACCTCCCCCAAAGGCGATCGCCTCGGCAAGCTCACCATCCATCCTGAGCTCCTCGATGCCAATGGCCAGATCACGCAAGAGGATCTGCTCACCGTTCGCTTCTCCGATGACAATGGTGAACCCGTACGCCCAGTGGAATAGCCCCTGGACAAGCCCCATGGCCTCCTGACGGCGTCGCGGCACATGGCTGAATAGGCTCAGCGAGAACGCAACCGAATCGAAGCCGATGGTGGATCAGAGAACCCGTATCGTTGCAGCGGTGCTCAACGGCCTCAAGCTGCCACCACGGTTTCGGCTGAAAATGGTGAAGGAAGATCCGATCCGTTTGGAGTTGAGCCTCACCCCCGCTTACGGCAAAGATCCAATTCTTGTCGGCATTGTGGAATCTCAAGACTTGGTGGCGCGCCGGGATCGGGAGGGACGAATTCCCCGAGATCTTCAAGGCACATGGGATTGGACCGTGCGCCACGGCAAAGTGACCACCGGTGGCTGGAATCCCTATCTCAAGGAAGCCCTGCAAACGATGTTTGAAACGGGATTGCCCGCCATCGTTTACGAGGAAACCACAGGCGAGGTCTACCATCCGGTGGATGGCATTCGCCACGTGCGCTGAGCCCTCTGCCCTCCAAGCCCCTCCCAATTCACGAGCTCCTGCCGATTGATG
>JBIIJA010000319.1:0-3295 GCA_044234195.1 Cyanobium sp.
CCCGTCTTTCTCGAGTGTCTTCTCAATCTTCCACTGGCGACCTGCTTCAACGGGCACCAGTTGATGGGGAGCAAGTTGAGTGGAATCAAGGTGCTCCTTTTTCAAAAAAGTTTCTGTGATTGCTTCGATGATTGCTTGAGGCTGGGGCGTTGCGGGAGTGGGAAGGCTGTTGAGTCCCTGATCCCATAGGTGTCCTTCCGCTGTGCGTCTGCGCCGCAGTCCCTGCTCGACAGGACTGCCAGGATTGACGTAAAGCATCAAGGCTTGCGGGACATCACCCCAGTCTTTCCCCTTGAGGCAAGCGCTGATGGTATCAAATCCATTTGATCCATAAAATCCCGCGCCTAGATTGTAGGCAAAGCTGCACAAGGCAGAGCGCATTTTGTCATTCATCTCCTGCCAGTACGGAATGGTTTTACTGATTGGCTCCCAATAGCTTTCCTGGAGGGTTATGGTGAAAAATTTATCGGCATCTTCTTTGGTTATGCTGTCATGCTCTCCCACTGGCCTGCCGTCGGGATAACGGGTCGTGCCCCACCCAATGGTCCAAGGTTTCCCTTTGGTGAGTGGATCGGGATAGGCATAAACGAGTCCGTCTGCGGGATCGATGCGGTGGCAGCCCTCAAAATCCTGGATGAGTTTAATGGCTTCGCTTGGAATCGTGCTTGCCATGTTGTCGTCAGGCAATTTGCGTCAAATTTAATGTATCAATGTCATCCCACAGTCTGAAAAAATATCTTATTTCTTTAACCTCTTGCCCTGAGCCTACTTCCTGAACGGCTTCCTTGTTGCTCAAGCATGCAACGAGTGAGCTTCTGCGCAAAGAAACGGAGAGAGGAGTCCACGTCGTCCCCCATCTCTTCAATGACTGATCAGCATCTTCGCCAGCAGGCTGCCTTCCCTTCCTTGGAGGTTCATCAGGCCCCAGCGCACGTCCCAGGGAGCCTGCCCATAGAGCCGCACCATCGCCGCCAGGAGGTCCCGGGGGGCCAGGGTGTTGGTCAGAAATCCCGTCCACTGCGCCACGGGCAGTTGGAAAAAGGTGTGGAAATGATGGCGCAAGCGCGCTTCATCAAAACGCACCAGTTTCTCCAGGCCGAAGCGGAAGAAGGCGTGTTTCCAGCGCAGCTCCGGGCTCCACAGCCCTGCCCAGGCGGCCTCGGCCAACGCCTGGCCCCCCAAGTCAGCCTCCAGGGCGGTGGCGATGGCACTGGCGAGATCGGGCGCCCGCCGCAGCAAGCTGCCCACCATGTAGCCGGAGGCCGGATGCACCATCCCGCCAGCACCGCCAAAGCCCACCACCCGTTGGCGCAGATCCGGTAAGGGGGGGTTCATGGGGAAGAGGCAAAACTCCTCATGCAACACCTCCCTCACGGCCACGCCCCGGTGGGCCAAACGCTTCTGCAGGCGAGCTTGGAGGGTGGGGAAGGGCACGGGGGGAGCTAGAGCCAGGGAAGTTTCCTCCACGAAAAACACTCCCTCTCCCAGATCCATGGCATAGAGGAACGTGGGGGGCTCCTGACGCTCCGCTTCGCTGAGGTGATCGGGCCGATAGTCCATGAAGACAAAGTGCCCCGGAGCGATGGGATCGGCACTGAAGCGCCCCACGATTCCATAGGCCGCCTGGCCGGCCAGAGGACCATCCCTCCCACGCTGCACAAAAATAGGTTCATGGCCTGTGGCGTCCACCACCAGGCGAGCGCTGAACAGCTCTCCTGTCGCGGTGCTCACCGTGGAGGTTGTGGTGTCATGGCGGATCGCCACGGCTTGGCCCTGGTGCCAATGGACGTCGGTCTGGGTACAGCGCTCCAGCCAGTGCCCCTGCAGGCCGGCCTTGTCGAACAGCCCGTAAGCCTGGCCATGGCGGATGAGGCCCTCATGGCTGGAGCCACCTGTGGCTGGGCCCCCTGGGCCGAAGTAGCTCACTGTGTCGCTCCAACGGTGAGACAGCAGGTGAGCCAGACCCAGAATGTCCACTTCCTCGGCCCAGATGCCATAGGTGTTCTTCCAGGGGGCGGCGGAATCACCGGGGGCGAGCCCCGCAACCGCCAATCCCCTGGATCCCAGCTCAGCCGTGATGGAAAGGGCCGCCGGGCCGGCGCCGATCACCAAGACATCCAGCATGGGGGCTACTGCCAACACTGCCCCATCTTGAGGCTTAGCCCTGTCGTTTGAGGGCCCGGAGTGCTGCGCCAATTCGGTGGCGACAGCGCTCAGGAGTTATCGCTAAGCCGTTCGTCCTGGTCTTCGGTTTGGGGTACCGCTGGAGTCACTTCAGTGCGATCTGGCTCTGGCACCAGGTCAGGGTCACCTTCTCCGTCGCTGCTGGCCCCCTCACTCTCCGCCTCTGGGGCGGCAGGAGGCACGAGCACCACCTCTGTGAGCCGATCTCCTGTGTCCAGACGTTGCAGGCGCACTCCTGTGGCGGCGCGGGATTGTTGGGGCACCGCATCGGCCTGCATGCGCACGATCACGCCCCGCTCGCTCACCAGCAACAGTTCCTCCCCAGCTCCAAGCACCTTGAGACCCACCAACACATCTCCTTCCCGGCGGAAGCGGATGGCCCGGAGCCCCATGCCGGCCCGCTTCTGCAGCCGGAATTGCTGCACGGGCACCCGTTTGCCCAGGCCGCTGGCGCTGGCCACCAGCACCCAAGGGCCCTCACTGCTGATCACCTCCTCAGTCTCGCCTTCGTCTTCGGCGCCACTTCCTCCCTCGGCAACGCGATCAGCCAGCTCCGCCGGAAGCACATCCATGCTCACGAGCCGGTCGCCGTTGCGCAGATTCATGGAGCGCACGCCACGGGCGGTGCGACCCAGGGGGCGCAACTCCTCATCGCTCAGCCGGAAGTGAATGGTCATGCCCTTCAGGGAGCCGATGAGCACGCTGTCGCCGGGCAGGGCTAGCCGCACCCAGCGCAGGGCATCCCCCTCCTCCAGGGAGATGGCAATGAGCCCGTTCACGCGGATGTTGGCGAAGGCAGAGAGGGTGGTGCGCTTGATGTAGCCCTTGCTGGTGAGCATCACCAACTGCTCATCCGCTCCGAAGGTGCTCACCGCCAGCACGGAGGTGATCGCCTCCTCCCTGGGAATGGGCAACAGCTGCACGATCGGCGTTCCCTTGGAGGTGCGGCTGCAGATCGGCACCCGATAGGCCGGCAGGGAATACACCACGCCGCGATCGCTGAAGAGCAGCATGGCGTCGTGGTCGTTGCAGCTGATGAAGAGCTTCACGCCCTCTTCCCCCTGGGAGCGGGTGCCGGCCTTGCCCCTGGTCCCACGGCTGGTGGCCTCGA
>JBIIJA010000320.1:0-3293 GCA_044234195.1 Cyanobium sp.
CTCTTTCCCCAACCCATGACCAGTTCCAATCCCTTAGCCGGCAAAGCCCTCTCCACCCTGCTGGCCGGCAAGGTGGCGATCGTCACCGGTGGCAACAGCGGCATCGGCAAGGCCATTGTGGAAACCCTCGCCGAGCTCGGCGCCAAGGTGGTGATCGACTATCGCTCCCATCCTGAAGCCACCGAAGAGCTGGAGCGGGAGATTGGCGCCTACGGGGGCAGCAGCTACGGCGTGCAGGCCGATGTGAGCAAGCTGGACGACCTCCAGCGGCTGGTGGAGGCCACGGTGAGCAAATACGGCCGGCTGGACGTGATGGTGAACAATGCCGGTATCGAAACTCGCACCTCCATCCTCGACACCACTCCCGAGGATTTTGACAAGGTGCTCAACGTGAATCTGCGGGGTGTGTTTTTTGCCACTCAGTTTGCCGCCAAGCAAATGATCGCCCAGGGCGGCGGCGGCCGCATCATCAACATCTCCTCGGTGCATGAGGACTGGCCCATGCCCAACAACACGCCCTACTGCTGCGCCAAGGGTGGGGTGCGCATGATGACCCGCACTGCGGCGCTGGAGCTGGCGCCCCATGGCATCACCATTGTGAATGTGGGACCTGGCGCCGTCGCCACCCCGATCAATGATTCAACGATGAACAATCCCGAGCTTCTGGCCAAGCTCAATGCCGCCATTCCTCTCGGGCGGATGGCCCAGCCTCGGGAAATTTCCAGTGTGGTCGCGTTCCTTGCGAGCGATGCCGCCGGATACATCACAGCCACCACGGTCTTCGCCGACGGCGGCATCATGCAAAGCAGTCCTGGCCTGTGAGGCCGACGTTGTGAGCAACCCCTCATCCCAGGTCGACTTCGACGCCATCCATCCCTCTGAAGCGCGCCGCATGGCGGAGCGCGACCACAGCCAGGTGCCTTGGCAACTCTGGGGCAGCTATCTGAGCGAGCGCCAATGGGGCACCGTGCGAGAAGACTATTCAGCCGACGGTGACGCCTGGGTCTCCTTCCCCCATGACCATGCTCGCTCCAGAGCCTACCGCTGGGGTGAGGATGGTCTGCTGGGCCTTTGCGACGACCAGTGTCGCCTCTGCTTCTCCGTGGCGCTTTGGAACGGCAAGGATCCGATCCTCAAGGAAAGGCCCTATGGGCTGAGCAATCCAGAGGGCAACCACGGGGAGGATGTGAAGGATTACTTTTTCCACCTCGCCAATACCCCAACCCACAGCTTCATGCGGGGTCTTTATAAATATCCTCAACAAGCTTTCCCCTATGAGCAACTGGTGGAGGAAAACCGCCGCCGCGGGAGGGAGCAGCCGGAATATGAATTGATCGATACGGGAATTTTCGAGGGAGGCCGCTATTTCGATGTCTACTTCGACTATGCCAAACAGACTCCTCAAGACCTTCTCATCAAGGTGCGGGTGATCAACCGGGGCCCCGACCCCGCCCCTCTCACCCTTCTCCCCACGCTTTGGCTGCGCAACACCTGGAGCTGGGGCTACCCCGAGGAGGTGAAACGGCTCATTCGGGCCGATCAGGCTGATGGCGCTGATCCCGGGGGCAGCACTTCGGTGGTCTGCGAAGCCATCCCCCACCTCGGCTCCTACCGTCTCCGCTGCCGGGAGCCGGGCCAATGGCTTTTCACCGACAACGAAACCAACAGTGAACGACTCTGGGGGGTGGCCAATCCCACTCCTTTTCAAAAAGATGGGTTCCACCGCTTTGTGGTGGAGGGGGAAAAGAGGGCCGTCAATCCCACCGGCGAAGGCAGCAAGGCTGCATGCCTGGTGCAGCACACCCTCGCGCCCGGTGAGGAATGGGTGGTGGCCCTGCGGCTCACCGCCACAACTCAGCCGGGGACGGCCAATCCGTTTGGGCCGGAATTCGAAGCCACCTTTGCGGCGAGGGAGCAGGAGTGGCTGGAGTATTTCCAGCAGAAGGTGCCTAATTTGAATCAGGAGGATCGACAGATCCACCTGGCTGGCACCGCGGGTTTGCTTTGGGGCAAGAAGTATTACGGCTGGAGCGTGCTCCGCTGGCTCGAGGGCGACCCCAACGGCACGCCGCCTCCACCGGAGCGATGGAAAAGCGCCAACGCCTACTGGAAACGGCTCCACGCCCACGACATCATCTCGATGCCGGACTGTTGGGAATATCCCTATTTTTGCCAGTGGGACCTGATGTTTCATGCGGTCTCCTTCGCCTTGATTGATCCGGAGATGGCCAAGCACCAGTGCATGCTGCTGCGCAACCCCCACTACACCGCTCCCAACGCCCAGACCCCTGCCTACGAATGGGCGCTCTCCGATCCCAACCCACCGATCGGAGCCTGGGCGGCGATGCGCATCTTCCAAATCGATCGCAAGGCCAATGATTCGGCCGACCTGGGATTCCTGCGGATGGCCCTCCGCAAACTGATCCTGGAATATGGCTGGTGGGCCAATCGCAATGACCGCACCGGCTTCAATGTCTTTGAGGGGGGCTTTCTCGGCCTCGACAACATTGCTGTCTTTGATCGACGTTTCCCCCTGGCCGACGGCAGCGTGATCGAGCAGTGTGACGGCACCGCCTGGATGGCCTCCCTCAGCCTCAATCTCCTGGTGATCGCCGTGGAGCTAAGCCGGGAAGAGCCTGAATATGCCGATCTCTGTGAGCGCTTCGTGGTGGATTTTGTGCAGCTCTCCATGAGCCTCAACAATCCAGCCACTCGGCGTTTTCTCAACTGGGATGAGGAGGATGGCTTTTACTATGACGTGATTCGCCGGCCGGATGGCAGCTGTGATTATCTGCGCACCCGCTCCCTCTCTGGGGTGGTTCCCCTGCTGGCGGTGCAGAGCTTCGATGTGGAAACGGTGGGCCGCTTGCCGATGCTAGATGTCAATCATTCGCTGGCTTGGTTTGTGCATGAGCGGAGCGATCCAAGCTGGGTGATTGAGTATCTGGGCCACTGGCACAACGATCGCCTGCTCTTCACCCTCGTGCCGAAAGACCGGCTACGTCGCATCTGTCAACGCTTGTTTGATGAAGAGGAGTTTCTCTCCCCCTATGGCATCCGCTCGTTGTCAAAGGTGTATGAGGCCCATCCGTATACCTACACCGAAGGGAACCAGACCCAAACCCTGGCTTACAGCCCTGCCGACAGCCCTGTCGACATGTTTGGAGGCAATTCCAACTGGCGTGGTCCGATCTGGATGCCGATGAATTTTCTGCTGATCGAATCACTGCAGAAGTTCGCCCACTTTTATGGCGACAGTTTCAAAGTGGAGTTTCCCACCCGTTCTGGCAACT
>JBIIJA010000022.1:0-12496 GCA_044234195.1 Cyanobium sp.
CTTCCACGGGCCGGCGATCGCCACGAGCTGGCGCAGCCTGCTGAGCGATTACCGGCGCTGGGGGGAGGGCCAGAACCGCGCCCGCCTCTCCGTGGGGCTCCTCTACGCGAGCGCCTATGGAAACACTGCAGCCATCGCGGATGCCCTGGCCCGGGGAGTCTCCCGCACGGGTGTGCGGGTGGAGAGCATCAATTGCGAATTCAGCGAGCCAGAGCAGCTCCTGGCCGCCATCCGCACCAGCGACGCCCTGCTGATTGGCTCCCCCACCCTGGGAGGCCACGCCCCCACGCCCATCGTCTCGGCCTTGGGCACCGTGCTGGCCGAGGGCGACCGGGCCAAGCCAGTGGGGGTGTTTGGCAGCTTTGGCTGGAGTGGGGAAGCCATCGATCTGTTGGAAAGCAAACTGCGGGATGGGGGCTTCCCCTTCGCCTTCGAGCCCATCCGCGTGCGCTTCAGCCCGGATCCGCCCACCCTGCAATCGCTGGAGGAAACGGGCACGGCTCTTGGCCGCCGGTTGCAGACCGAGCAGCGCAAGCGCCAGCTCCGCAGTCCTGGAGGCGGCCTGCAGGAAAGCCGCAGCCAGCCGGCGATCCAGGCCCTCGGCCGGGTGGTGGGCTCGTTGTGCGTGCTGACGGCCCACAAAGGGGAGGGAGACGCTGCCCTCTCAGGGGCGATGGTGGCCAGCTGGGTGAGCCAGGCCAGCTTCACCCCGCCGGGCTTCACCGTCGCCGTGGCCAAGGATCGGGCCGTGGAAAGCCTGCTCCACATCGGCGATCTCTGTGCTCTGAACGTGTTGGCGGAGGGGCGGGAAAAGGGCGCCATGAAGCATTTCCTCAGCCCGTTTGTGCCGGGAGCTGATCGCTTTGAGGGGTTGGCCATCCAGCAGAGTCCAGGCCAGCAGCCGATCCTGGAGGACGCCCTGGCCTGGATCGAGGCCACCGTGAAGCAGCGCATGGATTGTGGCGATCACTGGTTGATTTACGCCGAAGCCACCCAGGGCGACGTGCTCGATGGCGGTGGCACCACCGCCATCCATCAGCGGCGCACGGGGGCGACCTATTAGGAACGGCTTAGGGCAGAACCACAGCCAGCACCGCATCCACCCCACGCTTCACATAGCGCAGGCCATAACTGATCCACCAAAGTGGCCCGAATCGCCTTTGATACGCCCGGCGGACTTCACGGAAACGCTGTTTGTTGCGTTGGCCGCTGATGCCACCTTCTGCCATTTCCACCAAATCCAATGGCAGCACCTCCACATCCGCATCGGCAAATCGGGAGAGCCTCAAGAAGTAATCCACATCCGCAGACAAATCGAATCCCTCGGCATAACGGGGCAAGCGTTGACGCACCTTGGGGCCAAACACCGTTCCCTGGTGTGGCGGCGTTGGTCCGAGGAAGACCGACGCTCGGTAGGACCCCATCTGCTTGAAGGTGCTCCGGCGTCCCAACTGATGATTCCCTTGGGGATCGACTCGGGCGTAGCGGGCCCGACAAATCAGCAGATCTGGCTCACGCCCTGCCCTGGCCAAGCCCTCCAGGTGGGTCGCCACCCTGGCCAACACCTCTGGAGAGGCCGCCCAGTCATCACTCCCCCAGAACAACACCCAGGCCTGGCGCCAGGCGGGAGATGCGGCAACCGCCTCCATCCCCTGATTCATCGCCCCGAAGATTCCTTTGAATGGGGGTACTTGCGCTTGCCAGTGGAACCGTTGGTCGTTGGCGCAGAGGTGGTCGAGATAGCGGATCGTCTCTTCGCTGCTTCCCCCATCCACAATGAGAGCCTGCCAATGGGGCCAGGTTTGGGCCATGAGGGAGGCAACAAGATGGCTCAGGACAGCATGGGAATTGAGAACCGGGATAATGAATACAATCTGAGGGGTGTTCATTAGGATCGGTTCTGCGTTAGATTTTAGACACGAGTTGTGATAGTCCATACCCGAGGACCCGAAACGAGAGGAGCAGGAAACCCCAATCATTTGATCTCTTGCAGATAGGGACGATAGGCATAGCCTAAACATTCGTCGCCATTAGGGAGCAAGACACTCGGACAGCGAACTCCAACTACATTTTGGTTATGCTGCGGTCCAATGGTGTCCCAGATGATTGAACCGATTAGGAGACTACCATTGGGAACCTGACACACAATGTCTCCATAGGTGTCACGGATGTTCAGAGGTGTTCCACTGGGATCAACAACGCGGTACTTCTTGCCTAGATCATGGGCTTGAGCAGGCAAGACCACCATCAGGACACAGCTTGAGACTGCCAGCAGCAAAGATCTATGCTCCTTGAGCCATAAGCAAGCTTCAATGCGCATGGTCAGAGTTCTGTCTTGACACCAGTGGGGATCCCATTCACTGCAGTTACAAAAATGGCATAGCCATTCTCGGGTCCAAGATCAGTAAAGATAGCCTTCAATAGCCCGAGAGAGAAGCTATCAGCTTTGGCATCGGCTTCCCGTTGAAAGATCTGAATCCAGACATCAGTCGAGCCATTGCGGATTCCATAGGGACAAAGCACATCCCAGCCCTTGGGTCCTCTGCCATTGACGAGAACCCAATGACCTCCGCCGCCTGGAGCATCCGGCTTATATTTCACTCCAATCGGCACAGGTATACCGCAATCAAGGGAGCTTTCAACATCTTTAATCGAAGCAGTTTGGGTAAAGTACGCCTCAATCCCGAGCTTTTTCAGTGCACGCACGTGAACGGTTGCCACGATCGTATCCCCATCCATAAAGTTCTGATATACATCCTCAGGCTCGGGAAAACCTTTGTCCTTTTGCATTTTGCTTAGCTTTCCATTGGTAACATAATCAGCCAGCATTGTGCAACTTGTCTTGAAGCATTCCCGAGCGCCCCGCCCTCCGCTGTTGTCGCATTGGGTGTAGTGCTTCACGGGTATGGTGAAATCGGTGACGCCTGGGGGAGGCATCCATATTCCCAGGGGATTGGGACGGGCCTGGAGAGGAATGGCCGGCCTCACTGGGGCCTCTGGTCCTCCCGAGCGCACGGGAGCTGCTGCCTGCAAGAAGGCGGGTGGGTTCTTCTTGAGGTGTTGCTCGTAGCGCTCGCAATCAGCCAAGGTTTGGATTTCCTTCTCGGCTTGAGCACAGGCGGCCTGGGGTTCAACCCCAATCCATACCAATCCTTCCGCGCGCCGTCTTCGGCCCAAACCGAGCTCCACTGGATCCCCGGGATTTCGATACATCATTAAGGTGCCTGGTATGGCTGCCCAGTCTCGCTTGCGCAAATTTGCGGTGATCGTATCCTTGTTAAGACCGCCGAAGAAATCCGGCCCATTGTTGTAGGAAAAACTACAGAGAGCAGCCCGTTGCTTCGCATTCATTTCGCTCCAAAACGGAATTTTCTTTTCCAGGGTCTTCCAAAAAGTATTGTAGCAAATAAAGTCATACAATTCATCGGCTTCTTGCTGAGTGATCGTGTCTCCCAAGTGGATCTTCGACCCATCTTTATAGAACGTGCTTCCCCATCCAATCGTAATCGGCAATCCATCTTCAGACCCAGGATCACGGTAGGCCTTTAAACTACAACCCTCGTAAAAATGGTTGAGTGCAGCCACCTCTGGTGGCATCAATCCATGTGAGGAAATAGATCTGGTCGCGGAAGAAGCCGGTGGGGGAACCTGTGTAGGCTCCTGTTGGCGAGGTCTCTGCCAGGCCTCATCTGGAATATCGAAACGGCTGGGATTCAAGTAGCGCACTGTTCCCTTCTCCAAGGGTTGGGTACCCCCTGGAAAGGTGTAAGGACCTGCCAGCCGAATGGTGGCCAGCTGGCCATTGTCCACAGGCTGAATCCAATCGATGCCGATACGTCCTCCAAGAGGCACAAAGGAATCGGCCGAATCTGGAGTCTGATCGGGGCTTAAGCCCGCATCTTCCTTGGCGACGATGTGAGGCATTAGAGGCTGGCTCCCTGACGAATGCGTTGAAGAGGTGTTAGTGGAGTCGGTATGGGCTGAGGACCAGATGACAGCGGTGCTTGATTGCCAATACCATTCGAAGCAGGCGTTTGGCCGGCAGGCTGGCCGAACTCCGAACTGCCGAAGAGCAGCTCACGATGGGATGGATCTTTCGTATTCACTCGGATATAATCATAAAAATCATCAGGGTAACTCTTCAGCTGTGTTTTGACGACACCAGGCTGTTTATGCACCATCCCATGGATCTCCTCACCGCTGAATTCCTTAATGGCTTGGCCTTCCTTGCCTAGCTTGTATTGACAGAGGATCCGATCAAGGTTATAGAACCAAAACTTTTCTTGATCTCCAGGGATTGCATCTCGCAACTGGATGGCTTTGGTGAGGTTTTCTTCGCCCTGATTCCACTGCCCAAGGGCACGAGCACGGTCATTCTTGTACGTATAACCAACAGCTAGCTGTTCATGGATGAATCCCTTGTGGGAATAGTAGCGATGCTGAAGTGCATCTTGCACCTTCGTCTGCCGCTCTTGCTCATCTGCAGCAGCTATCAGACAATCAAATCCTCCCAACAGACACTCTTGGAGATTCAACCTGATGTCGACATCTCCCTCACTTAAGCGAACATCCTTGAAATCATTATCTTTGACAATCAGTAAATGATTATTGTAGGCATTCTGAAGGCGTTCAAACACTTTATTACGCAGGTTGAATGGAGCTTGGAGGAGAAGCTTTTTAAAGTTCTCTTTGTCTGATTCATTCAATGGAGGGAAGGATGGATCCACCAAGGGGTTGAGGAGATACTGAATTTCAGCCTCTAAATCCCTAATTTTTTGCATCTGGGAGCTAGTCTCCTCTGCCTTGGAGGCAGCCTCCGCAGCCTGGGAAATGGCATGATCAGCCTTGGAGCGAGCCTCTTGAATTTCGCGGTTGATCCTTTTTGCAGCTTCATCAAACAAGCTGATGCCCGCAAAACCACCAATGAGCGAGAGGGCCGCAATCTTCATCAGCAAACTCGCAAGTATGCCATGGTCTGCATAGCTTTTCACTAGCGTCCCAAAGATATCCCCATTGGCTTGAGGGACCAGGTTAAATACAATAATCCCTCCGCCAATACCAATCAGCATATCGCCAAGAAAGCCCAAATCGTATTTGTGTTTGTGAAAAAAAGTCGTGGTGTCACCGACTTCGAAGACCTTATGGGGAAGGATGGCACCACTATTTCGACTCAGACCATAGATCAATCCTCCGAAAGCTCCGCCAAAAACCACACAAAGATAGGCCCAATTTCTCAGGTCTACCATCATTTTTTCTTTGCGCTTCATTTCCTCTTGCATCTCTTTGCGCTTCTTTTCCTCTTGTTGTGGTTGGGCGTCTGTTGGGGAATCATTCGAGCCCCTGTTCAAGCCTGGAGCAGCTGGCGGATTCGCCTGGGCCAATTGAATTGCCGGAGCAAGTAAATGCCCCTGGGATCGGGGTATTGATTCAGCCCGAACGGCACCCTGGGAACCAAAGTGAACCGTTATCAGCAGAAGAACAACGATAAGAAGAGACCAAAGGCGATTTCTTGCCTTGAAAGAGAATCGCCATAACGATCGATTGGCCTGTTTTTTCGGCTTCTGCATTGTGTTGGCGGTAGGGAGTTCCTCTGTTTTGAGAGTAGAAAGCAGACACAGAGCAAATCGGAAGCGCAAACAATCTTAACGGGCAGACGATCACTTCATTTTGATCTTTGCAACCCAGAGTTCTTGCCACAAAAAAGCCCCAACAATGTTGGGGCTTTTGCATAGCATTTGTTGGCGCGTTGCCGGTGCCCCTACCCGCTCACAACTTCAAGGTTGATCTCCGCCACCACCTCTGGATGCAGCTTCACCTGCACCTTGTAGGAGCCGGTGCGGTGAATGTCAGGCACCAGGATGTCGCGACGGTCGAGAGGCTTATTGGTGACCTTCTCGATGGCCTCAGCCACATCGCCGTTGGTGACCGTGCCGAACAACACGTCATCGCCACCGGTTTGCTTTTTCACGGTGAAGCGGCCAATGGTGTTGAGCGCCGTGCGGAAGGCTTCCGCTTCAGCCTTCAGGGCCGCCTGGCGCTCCGCCTCTTTGGCCCGGCGGTGCTCCACCTGGCGCAGCACCGCCGCTGTGACGGGCACCGCCTTGCCAGTGGGGACCAAGAAATTCCGGGCATAGCCCGGAGCCACCTCCACCAGGTCGCCATCCTTGCCCAGGCTCAACACGTCCTCATTGAGAACGACTTGCACGCGCTTGGCCATGACGGCGACCCTCGAGATGGAATGGACAGGAACTTCCCACCCTACGGCAGGGGGTTCAGGCCCCCGCAGCCGTGCGGGGGAGACGCACCTGGGTGGCCAGGCCGAGCTTTTGCATCAGCCGGATGTGCAGCCAGGTGAGATCGATCTGACGGCCGAAACCGTGGCGGGCCGAGTGGGGGAAGGCATGGTGGTTATTGTGCCAACCCTCGCCGAAGGTGAGCGCCGCCACCCAGGGGTTGTTGCGCGAGCGGTCTCCGCTGTCGTGGCTCACTTCGCCCCAGGCGTGGGTGGCGGAATTCACCAGCCAGGTGACGTGGTACACCACCACCAGGCGCAGGGGGATCCCCCAGAGCACGAGAGCCCAGCCGCCGGCGCCCGTAACGGTGCCCAACCAGAAGAGGAACAGCCCGAGCACAAGCTGTAAGGGGAGGAACCAGCTGTTGAGCCAGCGGTAGTAGGGATCGCGGGCCAGATCGCCGGTGAGCCTGGGCACGGCCTCGAGGGCCGGAATCTCGTCAAACATCCAGAGCATGTGGCTCCACCAAAAGCCCTTGTTGCTGTCGTGGTGATCCGCATCCGTATCGGAAAACTTGTGGTGATGGCGGTGCAGCCCCACCCAGTCGAGGGGCCCGTGCTGGCAGCTCAGGGCTCCGCAGGTGGCGAAGAACCGCTCCAGCCACTGGGGCACCCGGAAGGAGCGATGGCACAGCAGGCGGTGATAGCCAATGGTCACCCCCAGGCAGGCGGTCACCCAATAGAGCACCACCAGCACCGCCACGGCCTGCCAGCTCCAAAACTGGGGCAGCAGGGCGAACGCCGCAAGCCCGTGGATCACGGCCATAAATCCCAGGGTGCCCCAGCGACGACCCTTGGTGGCGGGCATGAGGGGCTCGCCCCGGCGGGGTTGATTGAGGGCCTGGGAACGGGCCAGCGAGCGAGGGCCGCCGCTGATGGCGGCCACCCGACGGGTGTGCTGAGCGGCGGCAGTGGGGCTTGGGAGAGACGTGGCGGTCATGAAGGACCGACTCCTGATCATTCGCGTACCATAGTAGCAATACGAATCCTGATCACTTGGGTTTTCGAGACGACCTCATATCCGGACGCATCGCCTTCGCGCACCTGATCAGGCTGTGGCATGCCCGCAACGGTTGGTCCCACCGGGTGCTCCCAGCCCTGGCCGAGGTGCTCGACCTCGGCCGCGTGCACAATTCCCAGCTCTCCATGCTCCGCAACGGCAAGCTCGCCTCCCCAGGGCCGGAGGTGTTCCTCGTGCTCGGCAGCATCAACCGCTGGCTGGCGGATCAAGCCCCCCAGGGTCATCTGAATTCAGATCAGGCCCTCGCCCTGCTGCAGGGACACCCCGAGCTGGTGGAAGCCCTCTCCAGCTCGGCCCTGCCCGTGGTGGATCAGGACGGCACCGTGCTCGGCCCCGGGGATCTCCTGGAGGTGTTCGTGGGCGCCCGGGCGGCTCCCGCCTCTTTTGAACTCACGATCCGCGAGGAAGAAGCGTCCGGCCTCTGCGAGGCCCTCGCCCAACTCCTCACCGCCGGCCGGCCCTGGCGCCAGTGCCGCGACCATCTGCTGGCGGCCTACCCCGCCAGCAAACGCTCCCGCCGGGAGCGGTTCGCGGAGGTGATGGCCGGCCAACGCGACTTCACCGCCGCCGAGCTCGCCGCCGAGCTGCCCGATCTGCGCCGCACCCTGGCCCAGCTCGGGGTGGCCGGCGAAAACGATCTCAGCCCGGAGCGTTTCCTCGCCCTGCTCCGCGAGAAAGCCCAAACCCTTGGCGCCCAGCCCCAGGCCGCGCCCCTGGCCAGCGTGAGCGATCTGGCCTCCGCCATCCGCCGGGAGCTCGCAGGCTGATCCCGAGCAGGGAGCACCATGGGGGAAGAGGCATGACGGGCTGAGCATGGTGGTCTCCACCCCCCGAACAACCCAGGCCGCCGAGGCCGTGGCCGAGGCCCTGGAGGCCATCGGCCCCCTGGCCCGCCGCCACAGCCAAGCGGTGCGTCCACGGCTGGAGCGGGTGCTCGCCGCCTTCGCCGCTGAGCGGGTGGGCTGCCACCACTTCGCCTCGGTGAGCGGCTATGGCCATGGCGACCTGGGCCGCGACACCCTCGATCGGGTGTTCGCCCGGGTGATGCAGGCCGAAGCCGCCGCCGTGCGGCTGCAATTCGTCAGTGGCACCCATGCCATCGCCGCAGCCCTCTTTGGCGTGCTGCGCCCCGGAGATCGTCTGCTGGCCCTCACCGGCGCGCCCTACGACACCCTCGAAGAAGTGATCGGGGTGCGGGGATCGGGCATGGGCTCCCTGAGGGAGTTCGGCATCGCCTACGACGTGCTCCCCCTCACCGCCACCGGGGAGGTGGACCGGGAGGGATTGGCCGAGGCCCTCTCCACCCCCACCCGCATGGTGCTGATCCAGCGCAGCTGCGGCTACAGCTGGCGCCCCTCCCTCCCGGTGGCCACCATCGGGCGCCTGTGCGAGCAGGTGAAGGCCCTCCAGCCCGGTTGCCTCTGCTTTGTGGACAACTGCTATGGCGAATTTGTGCAGGCGGACGAACCGCCGGGGGTGGGGGCCGATCTGATAGCCGGCTCCCTGATCAAGAATCCCGGAGGCACCATCGCCCCCACCGGCGGCTACGTGGCCGGCAGGCGGGAGCTAGTGGACATGGCCTGCTGCCGCCTCACGGCGCCCGGGATCGGCAGCGAGGGAGGCACGGGCTTTGATCTCTATCGCCTGCTCTTTCAAGGGCTGTTTCTTGCCCCCCAAATGGTGAGCGAGGCCTTGATCGGGGCCGAACTGGTGGCCCAGGTGTTCCAAAACCTCGGCTATCCAGTGCAGCCCCGCCCCGGGGAGGAGCGCAGCGATGTGATCCAGGCGGTGCAGCTGGGCCAGGCGGCGGCGCTGCAGAGCGTGTGTCGGGCATTCCAGGCCGCCTCGCCCGTGGGTAGTTATCTCGATCCGGTGCCCGCCCCCATGCCCGGCTACGCCAGCGACCTGGTGATGGCGGGGGGGAGCTTTATCGATGGCAGCACCAGTGAGTTTTCCGCCGATGGGCCCCTGCGGGAGCCCTGGGTGCTCTACGTGCAGGGGGGCACCCACCACGCCCACGTGGCCATTGCCTTGGAACGGGCTCTGGCCGCCCTACCCCTCGCCCCTCCCTGACAAACTGGGGGCGCTTCAGCCTCCTTTCCATGGCGCTCAGCTTTCCCGACGACTGCCGCTACGCCGACAGCCACGAATACGCCCGCACCGAAGGGGGGCAAGTGCGCGTGGGCATCAGCTCCTTCGCGGTGGATCAATTGGGCGACATTGTCTTTGTGGAGCTGCCGCCGGTAGGCGGCTCGATCTCCCAGGGCAAAGGCTTCGGGTCGGTGGAGTCGGTGAAGGCGGTGGAGGATCTGGTGGCCCCCCTGAGCGGCGTGGTCGAGGCCCGCAATGAGGAGGTGCTGGCCAGCCCGGAGCAACTGCAGAACGATCCCTATGGCGAGGGCTGGCTGCTGCTGGTCAAGCCGGCCGACCTCGGTGAGCTGGAGACGCTGATGGACGCAGAAACCTATCGAGGCAAGGTGGAGGGCGCCTGAGGGGCCGGCATCCAGCGGAAGCGGGAGCGGCCTGAGGTCTTTAGAGTCGCGCAACATTTTTGGTGCGCTTGTGGTAGCCCCTTTTCTGCGCAGGCATCTGGGTCCTGGCGCTGACGACCAACAACAGATGCTTGCGGAGCTGGGCCTGCCTTCCCTTGAGGCCCTGGCCCAGGAGGTGGTTCCCCCAGCCATCCTGCTCACCCCAGAGGCAGCTGCTGAGGGGCTCCCCCGCGCCGCGAGCGAGGCCGAAGCCCTGGCTGAACTGGCGGAGATTGCCAGCCGCAACAGCACCCATCGCAGCCTGATCGGCCTGGGGTACTACGGCACGGCCACTCCGGCCCTGATCCAGCGACACGTGCTGGAGAACCCCTGCTGGTACACCGCCTACACCCCTTACCAAGCGGAGATCGCCCAGGGCCGGCTGGAAGCCCTCCTGAATTTCCAAACCCTGGTGAGTGAACTCACCGGCCTACCCATCGCCAATGCCTCCCTGCTGGATGAGGGCACGGCGGCTGCCGAAGCCATGGCCATGGCCCTGAACGTCAGCCGCCGCCCGGAAGCCCACCGCTTCCTGGTGGACCAGCAAGTGTTTCCCCAGACCCTGGCGGTGCTCCAAACCCGCGCCGAACCCCTGGGCATTGTGCTGGAGACTGTGGATGCGGAAGCCCTGGGCAACCAGGCCGATCCCGCCCTGGGCGACGACGTTTTCGGCCTTCTCCTCCAGCTGCCCGGGGTTGGGGGCCGCCTGTGGGATCCCTCCAAACTGTTGGCCGCCGCCCGCGCCGCCGGTGTGATCAGCACCGTGGCCGTGGATCCCCTCGCCCAGGTGCTCCTGGCCCCAGTGGGCACCCTGGGGGCCGACATCGCCATCGGCAGCCTGCAGCGCTACGGCGTGCCCATGGGCTTTGGCGGGCCCCATGCCGCCTTCTTCGCCACCCTCGACGCTTACAAGCGCCATATTCCTGGCCGCCTGGTGGGTCAATCGCGCGATGCGGAGGGCAACCCGGCCCTGCGCCTGGCCCTGCAAACCCGGGAACAACACATCCGCCGCGACAAGGCCACCAGCAACATCTGCACCGCCCAGGTGCTCCTGGCCGTCATGGCGAGCTTCTACGCCGTCCACCACGGCCCCGATGGGCTGGAGGCCATGGCGGTGCAGATCCTCCAGGGGCGCCTGGCCCTGGGAGCCGCCCTGGAGAAGCTGGCCCTGGCGGTGGAGCCAGGTCCCGCCTTCGACACCCTGGTGGTGCGCACCCCCCAGGCCCAGATCCTGGTGGATCGGGCCGAAGCGGCGGGGTTCAACCTGCGCTGGGGCGTGGATGGCCAGGGCTGTGAGGGTGGATTTGCCATCAGCCTCGATGAGCTCACCACCACCAAAGAGTTGGAGCGGCTGATCAGCGCCCTCGCTCCCGATCCCCATCAAGCCGCCGCGGCCATTGCCAGCCTGCACCGGAGCCTGGAGGAGTTGGCGGCCACCAGCTCAGTGGAGGCCCTTCTGCCGGGCCTCCCCCTGCGCCATGGGCCCTGGCTGTCCCAGCCGGTGTTCCATGCCTACCGCAGCGAAAGCGAGCTGCTGCGCTACATCCAGCGGCTGGTAAGCAAAGACTTCTCCCTCGTGCACGGCATGATCCCCTTGGGGAGCTGCACGATGAAGTTGAACGCGGCGGCGGAGCTCCAACCCGTGAGCTGGCCTGCCTTCGGCCAGCTCCATCCCTTTGCCCCTGCCCACCAGAGTCAGGGCTACCAGCAACTGGTGGCCGACCTGGAGGCCTGGCTCGGGGCGATCACCGGTTTTGCCGGGGTGTCGCTCCAACCCAATGCCGGATCCCAGGGGGAATATGCCGGTTTGATGGTGATTCGGGCCTGGCACCGCAGCCGCGGAGAGGGCCATCGCAACGTCTGCCTGATTCCCACCAGCGCCCATGGCACCAATCCCGCCAGCGCCGTCATGGCGGGCATGGAGGTGGTGGGGGTGGCCTGTGATTCGGCCGGCAACATCGACCTGGAGGATCTGGAGAGCAAGGCGACCGCCTATGGCGACCAGCTGGCCGCCCTGATGGTCACCTATCCCTCCACCCACGGGGTGTTTGAAACGGAGATCGTGAAGATCTGCGCCCTGGTCCATGCCCATGGCGGCCAGGTGTATCTGGATGGCGCCAACCTCAACGCCCAAGTGGGCCTCTGCAAGCCAGGGTTGTACGGGGCGGATGTGTGCCACCTGAACCTCCACAAAACCTTCTGCATCCCCCATGGGGGCGGGGGGCCTGGCGTGGGCCCGATCGGGGTGGCGGCCCATCTGGTGCCCTTCCTGCCCGGCCATCCCCTGGCAGCGGTGGGAGGAGGCGGCCGTGGCGGTGACGGGCACGCCATTGGCCCCGTGTCGGCGGCCCCTTGGGGCAGTGCCGGCATCCTGCCCATCAGCTGGATGTACATCCGCATGATGGGCGGCGACGGCCTGCGGCAGGCCTCGTTGGTGGCCCTACTGGCGGCCAATGTGATTGCCGAACGGCTCGATGCCCACTTCCCCGTGCTTTATCGGGGCGCCAGCGGCAGGGTGGCCCACGAGTGCATCCTCGATCTGCGGCCCCTCAAGCGCACGGCGGGGCTGGAGGTGGACGATCTGGCCAAGCGCCTCATGGACTACGGCTTCCACGCCCCCACCGTGAGTTGGCCCGTGGCCGGCACTGTGAT
>JBIIJA010000323.1:0-3274 GCA_044234195.1 Cyanobium sp.
TTCCGGCATCTGATTTTCGATACTCACCGTGCGAGGGACCTGGCTGGAGTTCGCTGGCATTCACACCCACACGAGAACGGAACCATCACCCCACGGCCACCCCCCAGCCGTCAACGCGGGCACTAATGACTCTGTCTCACGCGTCTCATTGCGAGACTGTTGGATCCACTGGGCTGGGGGTCTCTGGGCTGGCCGCCCTTCCGCTCCGGGTGGGGTGGGCTTCGACCGTCAAGGGGAAAGGCGCTTCCCACAGAAAACAACCTCAAAGGAGGAGTCCTTGAGGCGCGAGCAGGAGGTGGATCGCGCAAAATTGTGGAAAACCACGCTGATTTCTGGGGATAACGTGCTGCATCGGTGGAAAACTCCAGCCCACAGCATTCGTGATCAATCGGGCGATCCGCTGCAGCCCTGCCAATCAAAGCCTCAAGGTCTTGACAGCTGATGGTGGATCAGGCCCAAACGCAGCCGATTCAGCGCCTCGCCCACGCTCAAGGCCTGAATGGCTTGCCGGCCCCGGCTGGGGCCAAACCGCAGGCCCTCGCTTTGGCTCCCGAAGAGCTCCGGCCCGACCACGGCCACATGCACCAGCCCCACCGGCTTTTCAGCGGTGGCCCCTGCGGGCCCTGCAATGCCAGTGATGGCCACAGCCCAGTCGCAGGCGAGGCGTTCTCGCACACCCTCCGCCATCGCCAGGGCCACCGGATCACTCACGGCTCCCCAACGCTCGAGCAGGTCGGCTGGCACCCCCAGCAAGGCCTGCTTGGTCGCATTGGCGTAAGCGATCACACCCCCCAGCCAAACCTGAGACGCTCCCGGCACGGCGGCCAACGCCGCTCCGAGCGCTCCACCGGTGCAGGATTCCGCGACAGCCAGGGTCTGCCCCTGCTCCGCCAACTGAGCCAACACCACGGAGGCCAGGCTGTCGTCATCAGCACCGAAACAGGCCATCCCGATCCGACCTCGGATCTCCCGCTCCACAGGATCCAGGAGGGCCTGGGCGGCGGCGGCATCCTCGGCGCGCGCCGTGAGGCGAAGCGTCACCTGGCCCCCGCCGGCATAGGGGGCCACGGTGGGATTGGCCGAGGCCAGCAGATCGGCCACCTGCTCGGCCAGGACCGATTCACCGATGCCCCAAACATGCAGTCGGCGGCTGAGAAACACACCCTCGGCCAAGCCTGTCTGCCGCAGCCAGGGCACGGCGGTAGCCCGCCACATGGCGTGCATTTCCGAGGGGACCCCTGGAAACGTGAGGATGGTGAACCCTGGGATCGGGCTCCAGATCATGCCGGGGGCCGTGCCCGTGGGATTGGGGAGAACGGCAGCGCCCTCTGGCAACTGGGCCTGGCGCCGATTGCTTGGTGCCACAGGTTTTCCCCGGGCGCCCAGCTTCCGCTGGATGTCCTCCCAGACCTCCGGATGCTCCACCAGCGGCACGTGGAACGCGGCGGCAATGGCTTCCGTGGTGAGGTCATCCGCCGTGGGGCCCAGGCCTCCGGTGGTGATCAGCAGGCGACAACGCCCGGCAGCTTCTTGCACAGCGGCCATCAGCCGTTCCCGGTTGTCACCCACCACGTCCTGCCGGTGGTGTGGCCAGCTCCTGTGCCAGCCAGCGGGCATTGCCATTGAGGATGTCTCCCAGGAGCAATTCGGTGCCGATGCAAAGAATCTCCGCGCTCACCCTGCCTCCTGGGGATCCTGAGGGCCCTGTTCGCGCTCCTGCTGCAGGCTTCGTCGCGTCAGCACCACAGCCGCCACCAGAACAGCGGTGGCCAGGGCCAACCAGAGGAAGCGCATCTCAGCATTGGCCACAACCAGTGCCAGGGAAGCCAACCACTGGGTGAAGGCATAGATCATCAGCACCGTGCGGCGATGGCTCAGGCCAGAACGCAACAGGCGATGGTGGAGATGGCGTCGGTCGGGATAGAAGGGGGATCGCCCCTCGCTGAGCCGGCCCATGATCACCGCCGACATGTCGGCGAGGGGCAAAGAAAGAATGAGCAGGGGCAACAGCAGGCTCACACTCGTGAGGCCCTTGGCCGGGCCCACGATGCTGATGGAGGCCAAGGCAAAGCCCAGGAAGTAGGAACCCCCATCACCCATGAAAATGCGGGCGGGGTTGAAGTTGTGGCGCAAAAACCCCAGGCAGGCCCCAGCCAGAGCAGCCGCCAGCAAACCGGCAGCGGGCTGTTGCAAGCTAAAACTCACAGAGAGGAGGGCCACGGCGGCAATGCCACTCACCCCCGCCGCCAGGCCATCCAAGCCGTCCAGCCAATTGATGGCATTGGTGATGCCTGCGAGCCAGAGCACCGTGGCCACCAAGCTCAGGCTCGGGGGGAGCCGCACCATATGGTCAAAGCCTCCTCCGGCTGCGGGGAGGTTGAAAGGAAGGTCGATGTCGCTGATGCGCACGCCCTGGCTCCACACGGCCATGGCCACCATCACCTGGCCCAGCAGGCGCGGGAAAGGGGGTTGGGCGAAGAGATCGTCCCCGAGGCCAATCACGAAGTAACAGAGGGCTCCGGCCAAGGAGGTCCAGATCAACTGATCCTTGTCGGGGGGCAGCTCGGCAAAGCCTCCGCAGAGCCAGGTCACCATCAATCCCAGGCTGAATCCCACCACGATCCCCACTCCTCCCAGGCGCACCATCGGGAGGGTGTGTTGCTTGCGGTGATCCGGTTGGTCCACGAGTCCCCATCGCAGGCCTAACCGGCGGATGAGGGGAACCACCAACGCGGTGGTCACGGTGGCCACCGTGAATGTGAGCAGGGCCGCCGCATTCGGAGTGGAGGCGAGGGTCACAGCGGCGGCAGGGGTGGGGGCTGAACAACCGTTGGGCTCCCCTTGGGAGAGAGAGTCTGGCTAAACCGGCTGGAGCGCACGCTGGCCGCCATAGAGGGGGAAACGCTCACAGAGGGCCCGAACCCGTTCGCGGCACTGCAATTCAATGGTGCTGTCCTCGCGTTGCAACAACCGATTGGCGATCACCTCGGCCACATCCAGGAATGCAGCTTCGTCAAACCCACGGGTGGTGAGGGCGGCCGTACCAAGCCTGAGGCCGCTTGTCACAAAAGGAGACTCCGGATCAAAGGGCACGGTGTTCTTATTCGCGGTGATGTTCACCTCACTCAGGAGCGCATCGGCCACCTTGCCAGTGAGTCCGATGGAACGCAGATCCAGCAGCACGATGTGGTTGTCGGTGCCGCCGCTCACCACCGCGATGCCCCTCTCCTGCAAGCGAGCTGCCAACACCCTGGCATTGGCCACCACCTGCTTG
>JBIIJA010000326.1:0-3256 GCA_044234195.1 Cyanobium sp.
CGACCACCTGTTTTGGCCTGACTTAGATATTGACTTATCTGTCGAGTCGATACGCAATCCTGAGAGGTTTCCGCTTCGGGCGAAGAGCACTTCCCAACCAGCCCCTTGAGAGGACAGGCCACCATCAACTTTCTGTTCCGCCACCCCAAGGTCTTTGCCAGCCACTCAAGGGCAGCGTTTGGCGGACGTTTTTGTGTCGGCCAACCTGAGAACCGAAAGCCTCACTCCTAACTGGCCCAGTCCACGGGTTCCCATTGGCATGAACCTGCGATGCCCTGAATGCCAGACGTCACTCCTGCGGGCCCAGGTGGACAGGGACCCTGCTTATCGGTGCCCCTCCTGCAGCAGCACGGGCACGACGATGGCAGCGCTGCGCGCCGTGGCGTCTGCATCCCACCTCAATGCCCTCTGGCAAGCCGGCCTGCGCCAGAGCGCCGTGGGCTCAAAGGATTGTCCGTCTTGCCTTCAACCCATGCGGCTGCTCCAGCAGGGCCCGATCACGCTGGATGGTTGCCTCTCCTGTCGGTTCCTCTGGTTTGATGCCGGAGAGCTGCAGGCCCTTCCAGAGATCCCCCCAGAAGAGCTGGCTGCGATCCAACGGGACCAGGAGCGCGCAGCCGATATGGGGCTGCGATCCGCGGAGCAACTCCACAGCCTCGAACGCCATCCGTTGATCGACTGGATTCGACCGCACTGATGTGGTTCGCATGGATCTGGAAGCCCGAGACTTGGAGGAAAAGGCTGCGCCGAGCCCAGTCCCGTGCCTTGGGCCTAACCCGTCGCGCCCTCAATCCAATCCGCCGCCGCCACCACACCCCCCGCCGCCTGGTTCTCTGCCCGCAGTCTTTGGGCCTGCTGCCTGTAGCTGGGATTGTGGAGCATCTCCTTCACCATGGCAGGCCCACCAGCTTGCGGGCCCCATCCGCCAGGGTGAACACCACCACAACGTGGCCCCTGGCTTGGCGCCCCTTCCCATCCTCCCGCATGCTTGGGGTGGCCCGTGCACACCCCCGCACCAGCGATGCACGACTTCGAATGGCAGGAATCCGACCGGGCGATCACCATCCGCTGTCGTCTTCCTCTTCTGAGGAGGCTGTTCCTTTCTGTTGTCCTGCTTGGTTATTTGTTCTGGGTGGGGGTCTTGCTTCTCAGCTTCCTCTGGAACTTGGGCGCTTCGCCCACTGGCGGGATTCCCTGGCGGTTCGTTTGGCTTCTCCAGCAAACCCTGCCCGCTGCCCTGGCGGCTGGAAATCTGCTGAGCGCGTTGCTCCTCGCCTGGATCACCATCCACTCCGCTCTGTTCACCCCGGAGACCACGCTCCGCTTCGACAAGCAAGCGCGCCTGTTGACGATCAGCCAGGTGGCTCCCGCCAGCCGCCCCCGCACCATCACCGTTCCCTTCAATGCCATTCAAGGGGTCAGCGTCGAGCTCTGGTCCCAGGGGGCTTTCTCACAAAGGCCAAATCGGTGGTTCCTGGAGATTCGCTGCCGCGATGGTCGGCGCTTCCGCACGCCGGCCACCACAGAGAACAGCCGCATCCTCGAAAGTTGTGCGTTGCGCATTCGCCTTGGCGCTCTCACCACCCAGACCGTTGGCGTGTCCCATCCACCGCAGGGCTACTTCTCCGGGTATGGGATCGTATTGATGGTGCTTTTGGTGTGTCTTGTCTTCTTCTCCACGACGTACAGCCCCCTTTTGAGCGATCAGGTGCTCCACCAGAACGGTGCCTTGGTGACGGCGCGCGTGCAAAACAAGAGCCCAATCGACAGGGATAGCATGCTGATTCGCTACGCTTTTGTGCTTCCTAGCGGCCGCGAAATCAATGCGATAAGGGATGTCCATCCCGAGCTTATGTCTAAACTGCAGGAGGGAGATTTAATGGCTGTGCGGTATGACCGCAACCAGCCTAAACGCAATATGGTTGTGGGTGAAGGCAGGGGGAGGGTCACGCCATACCTGTTTGTCAATCTCCTCTGGTTGTTTGGTCTTGTCTTGAGGGTGGGAGGTGATTTCGATCAGGCCAGCCCGGGCAAGCCATGGGGTCTTGGGCCTCGGAACGGTTGGTGCTAACACCCTTGGCCCCACCCCGCAGGCCCAACCTCCCGGCTCAATCCCCCGTCCGCTGCCAGCGCCGCAACAGCTCCTCCCGCTCGCTCTCGCTCGGTGGCGGCAACAGTCGTCCCCCCTGGCCGCCGGGGGGCTCGCCCCTGGCGCTGGCGGGCCTGTAGCCCGCTCCCCGCAGGATCTCCCGCCCCTTGGGCCCCGCCAGGAACGCCACCAACCGCTCCCCATCCGCCTGACGCCCCGTGGCCGGGCCCCGCAGCACCGCTGCCGCCGGCACCGCTTCGATGGTGGGATCGGGCGCCAACACCCGGTAGCCCCCTGGCCAGCGCTGGGCTGCCTCCGGCGCCCGTTGCAGGGCGCCCGCCTCGTAGACGAAGGCCAGATCGCCGTCGTTGGGGCCGCCGCTGATGAACTCCCGCAGCAGGAGGTCGGTGGAGCGGGCGGGGCGGTAGATCGCCCGGCGCAGGGTCTTCATGGCCGCCTCGCCGCTTTCGCCCTGGCTCCAGAGCGACAGCAGCAACTGGCCGGAGTTGGAGCGCAGGGGATCGGTGGCGCGCAGATCGAAGCTGCCCCAGGCCGCCGGAGCCCCCAGGGCCCCCCATTGCCCCGCCGCCGTCGCGCTGCGTAGCCGCTGCCAGGACCAGCGGCCATCGGGAAACAAGCGCTGGGCCCGCTCAGGCCAGGCCACGGCCACCAGCCGGGTGCGGGCGATGGGGGTGGGGCGCCCCGTAAAGGGTTGTCCCTGGCCCATGGCGCTGGCGCGGGCTTCGAACTGCTCCAGCAGCTGCTGGTTGGCGGGGATCAGCACCCGGGGGCGCTCCGCTTTGGGCTCCAGGTGGTTGGTCACCATGTCTTGGGAGCCCTCCACCTGCCAGCGCAGATCGATGGCCCCCTCCTGCCGCTCAAAGGCGGGCTCCAGGCGCCGCAGGCTCTCCTCCAGCTCCGAGCCAATGCTCGCCAGCAGGGGGCGCCGTAGCCCCGGCAGGGGCGCCGCCGCTAACACCAACGCCAGCCCCGCGAGGCCGATGGAGAACAGCCGGCGACGGGTCAGGCCAGGCATGGGGACAGAGGCTGCGGCGAAACGAGGGGAAGGGCTGTGGGCTTGGGCGTGAGCGCCGCATCAGCCTCCTTTAACCCAACCATGGTATGGACATTGCCATGGTTGAGCTTGATTGGTGTGCACGAGCGTTC
>JBIIJA010000327.1:0-3250 GCA_044234195.1 Cyanobium sp.
GTTCAAAGGCGCGCTGCACGGAATGCAGGTTGCCCATGCCGTAATCCACCAATCCCAACCGCGTCATCGGCCCCTCACGCCGGCGAGCAGAGCCGCTCGCCGGGATGGCTGAGGGCAGGGGCTGTGGGCATCTCCAGATCATTGAGATGCTCCAAAAACTGATAGAGGCGTCCCACGCGCCGCTTATCAAAACGCAGCCGCAAACAGGGTCGGAGGATGCCGTTGTCATCCACGCTCTCTCCCGCGGCGATCGCTCCATCCTCCAGCAGATCCCCAAAGCGCTGATTGAGCTCGGGAAGCTGATCAGGGGGAATGGGGGCGTTGAGGAGCAGCTCCACCCGATCTTGCTGCAAACGGGCGCTGTGATACACCCGATAGAACTGACAGATGCGTGCCACCGCTTCAGCAGCGCTCTGGGCTTCCACCACCAGGGTGCGATCCTCCGGCAGGATCAGCCCCCGGCTGGCGAGTACCTCGGTGACATTCGCCTGCCACATGGACCAAAAATCATCACCTTCCGGAGCCAAGACCACCAGGGGGATCGGCGAGGTGCGGCCCGTTTGAATCAGGGTGAGGGATTCAAAGAGCTCATCTAGGGTGCCAAACCCACCGGGGAGCACCACTAGGGCATCGCTCTCCCGCAAGAAAAACAATTTGCGCGTGAAGAAATAGCGGAAATACAGCAGGCGTCCGGAGTTGGCACTCACAAAGGGGTTGGGATGCTGCTCGTAGGGCAAATCCACATTCAGGCCAATGCTGTGGGGCGTGCCCGCGCCGCTGTTGGCGGCTTCCATCACCCCACCCCCGGCTCCGGTCATCACCTCAAAACCCGCCTGCACCGCCAGCCGAGCCACCTCTTCGGCCAATCCGTAGGACGGATCATGGCTCTGGATCCGGGCCGAACCAAACACGCTGATCTTGCGGGCTCCCCGACTGGGGCGAAACACCTGCAACGCTTCACTGATATCCGCCAAGCACCCGCTGATCAGCCGCCACACCTCTTCCTCTTCTTTTTCAGAGCGGGCCACCTCCAGCAGGGAGAGCACGGCCCGCTCAATGGATCGACGTTGGGGATGCCCCTCTAACTCCTGGGCAAGGGCCTCCAGGGGGCCGCGGCCCTTGGCATGAGATGGGATCGAGCAGGCCGTGATGGACAGGGGGAGGGAGGCGACGGAGATAGACCCAGGCCAGTGGCGCTGGAGGAGGCCCCGACTGGGTGCCCTGGACTCAGAGGTATTTGGAGATGGTGGCGCTCAGGGTGGTTTTGGGCACGGCACCGACAACAGTTTCAACCTTTTGACCTTCCTTGAAGAGCATCAGGGTGGGAATGCTGCGAATCCCGTACTGGCTGGCAATGTTGGGATTTTCATCGGTGTTCAGCTTGAACACCTTGATCTGACCCTCATAATCCTTGGCAATCTCATCGACGATTGGGGCCACCATCCGGCAGGGGCCACACCAGGGTGCCCAGAAATCCACCAGCACAGGCTCCGAACTTTTGAGAACGTCCTGCTCAAAGGAAGCATCGGTGACAGCCGGAGCACTGGACATCTGGGAAAAGGGCAGGAGTTGGTGGGAATCTAGCAATGGCAAACGGAGCCTCCCACTCCTCACCCACAAGCGTTGCAGGCCGTTGCACAGCGGCCTGGCCCGGGTGCAGGCAACAAAAAGCCCGGACGCGCCGGGCCGAACGGTGTGAGGAGTGTGCGAGCCGGAGCCCCCACAGTCACAGGGTAGCCGCTTATTTGCCCATCCCCAGCTGTTGAGCTTTCTGGTAGACCTTCCCCTCGGTGAGCAAGGACGGCGCCACAACCACCTCCACCTGCTGCATCTCCTTCAACGTGCGCGCTCCCAGGGTGCCCATGGAGGTGCGGATGCAGCCGAGCAGATTTTGTGTGCCATCGTCCAGGCTGGCTGGACCCCGCAAAATTTTCTCGAGACTGCCCGTGGTGCCCACTTGAATGCGGGTGCCGCGGGGCAACACGGGGCTGGGGGTGGCCATGCCCCAATGGAACCCCCGACCCGGAGCTTCCGCCGCCCGGGCGATGGGTGAGCCAATCATGACCGCATCGGCCCCGCAGGCCAAACACTTGCAAATGTCGCCCCCCGTGACGATGCCCCCGTCGGCGATCACCGGCACGCTGCGTCCGCTCTCCTGGAGGTAGTGCTCCCTGGCAGCGGCGCAATCGGCCACGGCGGTGGCCTGGGGAATGCCAATGCCCAACACTCCCCGGGAGGTGCAGGCTGCCCCCGGACCAATGCCCACCATCACCCCAGCCGCTCCCGCCCGCATCAACTGCAAGGCCACCTCGTAGGTGACGCAATTGCCAATCACCACCGGCACTCCCAAATCCCTGCAGAGGGCTTCGAGATCCAAACTCTGGCGCCCAGCGGGCCCCACATGCTCGGTGGAGACCACGGTGGCCTGCACAAACAACAGATCCGCTCCAGCTTCCGCCACCGCACTGCCGAATCGCAGGGCTGCCACCGGTGTGGCACTCACCGCTGCGATGCCTCCTTGCTCCTTGATCTCCGCAATGCGGCGGCGCACCAGGGCCTCCTCGACCGGCTGGCTGTAGAGCTCCTGCATCAGGGAGACAAAGCCGTCTTTCCCCACCGCCGCGATCCGATCCAACACGGGGTTGGGATCCTCATAGCGGCACTGCACCCCTTCGAGGTTGAGCACCCCCATGGCCCCCAGGCGGGAAAGCTCCACTGCCATGGCCACATCCACCACACCATCCATGGCACTGGCAATGATCGGGATCTCCCGTTCGATGCCGGCCAGGGTCCAGCGGCTATCGGTGACCTCCGGATCCACCGTGCGGCCACCTGGCACCAAGGCGATTTCATCAATGCCGTAGGCGCGACGGACGGTGCGGAAACGGCCGAGCGAGAGAGTCAAGGGAGCTAAAGGGATTCGAGCCAAGCTATCAAGGGGCCACCCCGCCCACCGAACACGGCTTCAAGATCCGCGGAAGGCATCCCAGCGGCGCTTCCAGTCCTCCAAAATCACGCGCCGGTCGCTGCTGCGGGTGAGGCGGGTGAGGCTGAAGTTGAGGAAAGCGATCAAACCCACCAACTGCAGCAGCCGGGGCAGGAGAGGCAAGTCATCGAGGGTGTCCAAAAGGGCCACATAGAGCTTGATCACCAGCAACCCAGCCAGCAGCAGTCCGAGCCCCCGCAGGGGCCCCCCCAGCCGTTCCCACTGGCCCGGCAGGTCGGCCTGCTCCAGCCAAGTGTTCACCTT